>DASZFN010000880.1:0-5483 GCA_035939715.1 Gemmataceae bacterium
TGCCGTTCCAACATGTTGATCTTGGCCCACTCCTGCAAGGACTGCTCGCAGGCATCCAGGCTGGCTTGCATTGGCCGGGCCCAGGTAAACCAGCAGTACATCAGCGCCACCGCAAAACCGAGCAAGATGCCAGACAGGACCGACCCCGGGGACCAGGAATGCTGGTTCATTGCTGATCTCCCCCTTGCTGGGCCAAAGCTGCGCGTTGCAGCAGCGCTTGCGCGACTTGACGATGAAGCCGAGTGTATTTGCTGCCGATCAATAGCAGTGCAGCCAGGGCAGAAGTAAGCAGGGCTAACCATACGAGCCGCTCAATGCTGAAGCGAATGTGTGCCGCCTGTTGCTGCCGCGGACGCTGATCCACGATCTCTTGCAGCGCCAACTGCTCTCGCTGAGCGTTGCTTAGTTCGAGATGCAAGTCCGTGATGGTCCGCTCCAGTAGGGCGATCTTATCCCCCTGCAGTTCCCGGAGTTTGCTGAGCTGATCTTTATGCTCTTCTTTTAGCTCCGAGACGTTCTCCTGCTTATCCGTCCTGAGCGCCTGGCTCTGTTGTTGCAATTCGGCCAGCCTTTCTTTGAGAAGTCGATTCTCCTCCTGCAGGCCGCGTAATGTCTGCTTGTCCTCGGACGAGCCGCAACCATAGCCGATCGCCAGTGCAAACAGGAGCAGCAACAGACGCGCTGTGGCGGATCTGGCCACCATCCAGGCTCCTGCGTTCCTGGCCGCTAGCAGGACGTTCCAATTGCGAGGATGAAAACACATCAGATTCGTCTCCGAAAGAGGAAAGGTATGGCCTGGGCGAAGGGCGCGCTCATTCCTCGGTTACGGGCTGGATCGCCAGCGCTTCCTTTTGCAGCGGGGTCTGCTCCTCACTGAGCAGATCGGCCACCTTCTTCCATAGCTCCTTGATCTGCTGGCCGGATGTGGCCAGCCAGACCGTGTCCAGAAGGTTCTCCTTCTCCTGGCGCAAGCGGAGGATTTCCTGACCTCGGGGATCCTCGGCTAGCAACTCGTCCTCATGGACTGTCTGGCGTCGCTCGATTGCGTTGGTAACCTCGTGGTGCAGGTAACCGAGATGGACTTCCGCCACATTGTCGACAGCAGTGCGGCGCACAGTTGCCAGCATGGACCGGTGCACGCGGTCCTGCCGCCGGTCCAGGTCCAGTTTCTGTTCCTCGATGGCATCCAGCTCGGTTTGCAACTCCGCAAGGCCGAGCGATTGCAACGCTTGCTGGCGCGCCTGGCGCTGGATTCGGTCCATCAGATTCGGCTCGCCGGCACTGATCACTTCAATGCGTTTGTCAATGCGGCGAGCGATGCGTTCCTTCCAGTGAGATTTCTCAGTAACGCTCAATCCTGGCATGATTGCTCCTTTCATGGTGCAAGTTGAATTCTTAAGCGTCAAAATGCAAGCTCTTGGCCAAGGGTCTCTAATGACGCTAGTCGCCGACGCGTTCGAGCTGCCGAAGTGAGGCCAAGGTCGAGCGGACTAATCGAGCCTGCTTGCGCTGCCGTTGCAACGCGCGGACCAACTGATTGCTGCGCAGCAGAACATCACGCAGGGAAGTCCTCAAGTTGCTGGCCTCTGTGATGAGGTCGCCCAGACTTTCAGCAGACTTGGGCCGCGGAGTGCCGTTCCGGTGCACTCTGCGGCGTTGAACCGGCGCCGGTTCGGCACTTTGCGAGGCCGCCTGGGACGGTGGTGGAGTAGTTGGCTCGGTCGTTTCTTGGGCCGGCTGGCTCGGCACCGCCTCTGGCTTTGCTCCTGGGGAACTAATGCGCAGAGCATCCTTGGCCGGCGGGATGGCGCCGTCCTTACCGAGAAGCATAACCACATACTTGCGCTGCGCATCTTGCCACAAGGCCGGGCTATCGGCATTAATGACTTGCATTTCCGCAAAGCCAAGTTGTAAGGCGCGCATGAGAAATGGCCGATTGACGCGGAAGCGTACTGGCTTCCCCGTGACCTCGGAGTGGTCCAGCGTCAGCTCGGTCGGTTGACTCTGGCCGCGGCTGCGCGAGCGAATAATGGCCCGGCCGTTCAGATCAACGGTGACTGCCTCATGGTCCTCGACGTCAACGGGTAGCCGCGGCAAGGTCTTGGCCAGAAAGACCGCATCTTCTTTGCTGATGCGCCAGCAGGCGAATTCGCTCTTCGGCGACGGAATGACGCTCTCCACGGCCGGGTAGCGGGATTCAACATCGGCGGGCAGGTAGAATGACCAGGGCCCGACTCTGAGCATGACGTGCAAGGCCGTGCTGCCGATGGCGACCGGTAGGTCGGTCGGCAGCTCCCGGCAGGTCAGAGCGCCCAAGCGGGGGATGAGCACATGCTTGGTCCAGGGAAACTGAAAGCCACTCTGCAAAAGAAGCTGCTGTCCGTCTGTCGCGACGATCTCTCCCGAAGTCCTTAACTGGACCTTGTCCGCGCCATAGCGCTCGCTCGCAGGAGCGGTGCCCTGCATGGCATGGTGAAGCGCTTTCACAAGTCGGACGTCATTGGGAACCAAGGTTTGTGGCTCATCTGGAAACTTGCGTAGGTCATCCAGATTTTGAGCATCATACTCCTGGATCTTGGGAACACCGCTGTCCGACCAGCGCGCCGTGACGTTGCCGGCAGGGGAGCTCTCCAGCTCCACGATGGTACTATCTCGTCCCTCGAAGTCGGCGAGCGCGGCCAGAGGAACTATGAGGCTCTCGGCAGGGAAGGATCCCTCCTGGCGAAACTCTGCAAACAGTTCGAGGGTATGCAAACGGATGCGTAGACCTTCCGTACCGCCCTGAAAACAAACGGTTGGCTGGTACGGTGCCGGAGTCCGGCCAGCCGTGCGCCGAAAGACTGTCCGAATTTGTCGGACCAGGGAGCGGGCAATGGAAATCAAGGAACACCTGCCTTTCATGTTTGGTTTGAGGTGAGAGGCGAAAAACGAGAGTGGTTGTTTTCTTTGGTGCAACGCTGATCCAAGCGCTTTGTGCAAACCGCCGTCATCAGAAACCGGTCAGAAGAATGCCTCTTCTCTGCCGCGATTCTCGATAACTCGAAGGTCGGCTTACTTTGAACTGCCCTGGGCGTAGGCGCGTCTGTGCCGTCTGCGCCATTGCCGGCGTTGCGTCCATCTACTGCGGTTCCTTTTGCCGGCGCGATGGAACGGTTGCGGTGTGCGCTGCATGTCGGGCACGACCATGAGGTTGAAGCCCAGTTGCTCCACCATGCCCACGCTTTCACCCGTGACACGAGCCACGGCACGATTCAGTTGCGCTTGGGTCATGAAAATCCTTTCGTGCAAGAGGTACAAGGTTGCAAAACTTAAGTCGGCTTGCGTGCAAACGATTGAGCGGACAACAGGATCAGCAGGCTCAAACTGAAAATGGATGCAACAGGGTTCTCTTCGCCGCCTAACCCTGGGCCACAGAGCCCGGTAGCAGCCAATGCGCCTTCAGCCAGGCCTGCTCGGCTGCCAGAGCCAGGCTTCGCCTGGTAAACGGCCCGAGCCTGGGACCATGCACCGGCTGCAAATCCGCCCACCAGTCGCCGTTGGCATCCGGTTCGACCTGACTTGCCCGGGAGAGATGTACTTCTCCCAGCGCAGTCAGATCGACGGCCTCATCGTAAAGGCCGCGAATCATCCCCTGACGGTCAACGACGAGGTGCATGGTTTTCTCCCTGACCGGAAGCGGACGAACGGATAATGCGCCGCCGGGGCTGATCGATGACCAGCCCGTCAACGATGCGCTGCACGCGGGTTAGTTGAGCGGCGACCTGTTCTCGCAGGGCATCGTTGTCGCGCAGCGCCTGGGCGTCGACGCCCTGCACGACTTGCTTGGCCCTGTCCACTAGCTCGTCAAGCTGCTCGTTGGATCGGACATTGAGCTGGCGGAAACGCTCGAAAAACTCGGTGAGGTTGGTGACTGCCGAGTCGCGGAACACCTTGCGCTGGCCTTGCCCGGAATCACCGAGACGCTCCGTCAAATGGGAGATGAGCTTGGCAAACTCACCAAGGAATGCTTGCTCCGCAAGCTGGACGGCTTCCTCGAAGCGCGCGATCACCCGTGTCCGCTCTTGTTCATAAAGTGCAGGACTGAGTTGCAGCAGGTAGTCCGGCGGCTCGACGCTGGGGAAGTCCCAGTCGATTTCGAACAGGCCTTCCAGGGAAGGCGGATAATCCCCTGCGTTGTAAAGCTGGCCCAGGCGCCGGCAAGCCGTATTTTTTAGCTCGCCATAGTGGGTGTCGAGCTTGGTTACTGCCTGGTGGAGCGCACCACGCAGATCGAGGAGTTGCTGGTTGAAGCCTTCAAGATCGGCTTGTCTGATAAGCCGGATGCCGGGCTCGGGAAAAGGCAGGGTAATGCTCTTCCAGAAGGCCAGCACCCGACCGCGGATGGCGGTCACTTCCTTGTAGGCCGGATGGCGCGTATCCAGCAGCTTTTTGCGGGCGGAGAGATACTCCGTCTCGGCGCCGAAGGATTCGGCGGCCTGGGTTTTCTGTTCGGGCGTGAGGGTTTTGCGCACGCCCAGCCAGCGGAGCGAGACGCGCACCGCGGCGCTATCGCCCCGGAGCTGCTGTGCCGGTGTGGGCGCAGCGCGCACCGCGGGCGGCTCCAAGAGAGTCGCAGTCATCAATTTCTCCTCAGATGGGGATTTGCCAGTAGTTCAAGGTGTTTCAGGGATCGCAGCCCTGACGGTGGAGAGGCAGAATGTCCTTGAGCCGTTTCTGGGCAATAGGGAAATACATGTCCCGTTCGATCCCCAGGCCATCGGTATGGACCTGGCTCAGCTCACTGAGGCTGGTGTAACCCCATTCGTCGCAATCGGGGCCCAGAGCGCTAACGGCGTAGCCGAAGAACGTCCAATTGCCGTCCTGCTCTTCGCCGCCCTCGGTGACATAGAGGGTATAACGCGACGTGGGATGGAAGAATTTGAGAACAATGAGCGCTTCCTCGCCTCGACCTTCCTGACTGCCCAGCGGGAAGCGCTCGCGAAATGCCCGGATATGTTGCGGGGTGAGCAGCTCCATGGGGCCTCCATTTTTAGATGTGGGCCGACTCGAACTAGTTGTTGGATGGGCGCTGCACGCGGCGACCCGGCTTGGGAGAAGCCGTGCCGCTGCGCGAGTAGATGCCCGGCTCCGCGGCTGACAGGCAGCGGCCGCTGGCCCAGGTGCGTAGCTTGTCCACTTGCTCGGCTGCCGTAACGGCCACGGGCACGACATGGTGAGCAGCTTGAGTTAAGGTCACGTCCAGGAGAGCCGACAACCGGCAGCACGACTTGATCTCCGCACCGGTCCAGTCGGTGTCGTTGGGCTGGACCTGCTCCTTGAGAATGCCAAACTGAGTGCGATACATCTGCCAGATGGCATCCTTTTCCCGGCTCGTGGGCAGATCGAGGAAGAAAACCCCATCGAAGCGCTCGGCCCGGGAGAATTCCGGCGGCAGTCTGGAAACATCGTTGCAGGTGCCGATGAAGAAGACTTCCGACTGATGG
>DASZFN010000881.1:0-14211 GCA_035939715.1 Gemmataceae bacterium
ACGACAGTCTTCAAGGTAAGAGAATTGATCTCGGAATAGAGGGAACAAGGGGAAACAGAGCGGTGTTGCTACCCTTTCCCCGCTTTTGACTTGGCTGCCAATCTCCGCGTGGACATCTTTTGCCCACGCGCTCCCGCAATGCCTCGGTTCTACCCGAGCTTCCCCATGATCTCCACGGCCTTGTTGACATCGATTTCAGCATAGATCTCGGTAACCTGCGGCGAGCGATGCCCGAGCACCACGCGGGCGGCGTCCAGGCCTGCCTCGCGTCGGATCTCCGTGGCCTTCGTGTGGCGCAGCTGGTTCGGATGCCAATGGGGAATTATCGCCGGCAGGTTACGGGTGTCGTTATTTCCCTCTTTGGGCTTACGGTTGGCTTTCGTACAAGCTTGGGAAATCGCGTGCTCGTAGGAGCCAACCGTGTAGTGTTCACCCGGAAGCCTCTTCGGCCGGCGCCTCTTGCGGCAGAGTTGGCTTGGCTGCACCTTGGTCTTGCGCCGGGAACGTAACTCGAGCCAATGTCTTTCCATCATTTCTCGCGGCGAGAAACAGTACACCCCCGGATCGCGGAACAGAAACGGTTTCACGATTTCCTGCGCCCGTGGCCCCAGAAACACGACGCGCTCAATGTCATGGTGCTCGGTCTTGTGGCTTTCGGGCCGGTAGATCCAGGTCCTCGGGTTGCTGCGGTCGAGGTCGCACGGTCGCATGATACATACCTCGCCTGGGCGCATGCCCGTGAAGCGCTGGAGTTGCACCATGGCGCGCTGGGCCGGATTCAAGAAGGGAAGGACGGCGTCGACGTGCTCGTCGGCAACGGGCCGGATCGGCTTGGTTTCCCGGGCCTCCGAACGGCCCTTCTTCAGCCCGGTGACGGCCTGGAGCCCGTGGTAGATACTAGGATGGACCAATTCATTCTCGACGCCCCATTTGAACATTCGCTTGATGCAGCCCACCGAGGAGTTGACGTAACCGCGCGTCCAGTGCTGCTGCACCATCCACTCTCGGACCGCTTTCAGAGCCAGGGGCCCGAAGTTCTTGGCGGCTGTGTGGCCATACATCTGTTTCACCGGCCTGAAGGCCAAGCGGATGCGATCTTGTTGAGATGTCGGCTTGCCGTTTTTTCGGTAGTACTCCTCGGCGAATTTCCAGTACGTCAGCATTAACTCGTTGACGGTTGGGTTTGCCTGGGCGACCGGCCCGAGGAGGCGGCGGCCGTTGGCTTCCCATTCGGCGATGACGCGCGCGTATTCCTGCCGACTTTCGCCGGTGCCGTACTTGCCCAACAGGATGTCCCGCCGGCGCCCAAGACCGTCGGGCAAGGTCACGATGGCCTGCCCGCTCTGACCATGTTTTCGATAACTGGGAACGCAGGTAGTCTTGATCATGCGACCTAACCTCCTGCGCGGAAGACTTCCGCGCGATTGGGGTTCTAGGCCGCACTATCAACCGCAGATAGGTACGCGCAACTCGCGTTCGGCTTGAGCGTTACAAAAATACGCCTGGAGGGATTCGAACCCCCAACCTATGGCTCCGTAGGCCATTGCTCTATCCAGTTGAGCTACAGGCGCGGCAAAAGCGGACGCCTCTTGGAGGCGGCGGGCCTGCTCGGCCGGCGCGCGAGATTTCAATATAGATACGCTGCCTGAGGGTGTCAACTCAACGTGAAGCACGCGGCTTCGGCGTCGGCCGGCGCATGACGAACTCTCCCGAGGCGAGCCCCCAGTCGATCCCGAAGAAGCCGGCGACACGCACGCCCGCGGCGCCTTGCAGCAGGGCGTCGGCGCCGATAATCAGGCAATCCGGGTAGCCGACTCCCGACACAAAATAAGGCAGATGCTCGGTCGCTGCCATGCCGGGGAAGCCCGTCCAGGAAACGACGCCGACCAGGGCATGATCGCTTCCCGGCCGCGGGCGAATGAACAAACACCCCAGGTCTTCGCCGGTTCCTTCCTGATCGCCGATACGCGCGATGCCTCGCCGAACTTGAACGGGGCTATCGGCCAGAAGTATGCTCCAGGCGCTGTTCGTGTCCGCGTTGCCGTAAAGCACAACGTTGCGGTCCGGCTCTGCCGTCGGGTTGAACAGGCTGTCCGCGAGCACATCAACCGAGGCGTTGCTGCGATAATAAAAAGTCTCGGCATCGTAGCGGGCACGAGCATAGGTCGAGGCGTTCTCTTCCGCAGTGCCCTTGGTGCCATACACAAATTGCACGCGATTGCGAAACGCTTCCTTGAACGGCCCGTAGCGCTCGGGTCGCTTCAAGAAAGGCGCGGGCCGGGAAATTACCGTCCAGCTCTTGCTGCGACGCTCCAGCCAGATGGCGCGCTCATGTGGCCAGGGAATGGGACCTAATTTCTGGCCATCGACCTCGACGTCGAGCGGCTTGTCGGCTTGAAAATGCGCCAGATCGAGGCCGAGCCGGGCCACGTTGTCCGTCGTGCCGGAGAAGGCTCGCTTGCCTGGATCGTAGTTCAGATGAATGGTGCTGACCACGAAGGGGCGGATCTGGGCCTCAATGCAGGCCCAGTGACAGCAGGCTGACACTCCCGGGCAGGCCGTGGAGAAATCGACCTTGCGCACGGAGCCCGGCTCGGGCAGCATGTGCCAGGTGAAGAACTCAAACATCGGCGGCCAATCGACGCAGGCATTGCCCCACCAGTGGCCGGCGCCCGCTTGCTCGTGGTAGACAAAGTCACGATGGAAATCGGCCAGGCGTTTCACCATGGTGCGGGCCTGCGCCACCGGCACGTTGTCGTCCTTGTCGCCGTGCAGGACGTAGACTCCCTCCTGCGCGAAGTTCTGCGCCAGGGCGAGCGTGTCGCTGGGCAAGGCGGCGCGGTAGAGCATCTCTTGCATCGGATCGGGGTTCTCCGGCCGGCGCGCGCCGGCGTAGGACCACATGCTGATCCAGCCGGCACTGGGCCCGATGGCGGCAAACCGGTCGGGATAGGTCACGCCGAGATGCCAGGCGCCGTGGCCGCCCATGGAGTGACCCGTCAGATAGGTCTTGCGCGGATCCGTGTGGAGCCCCTTCTCGATCAGGTCCAGCACTTCCATGGCATCCAGGCGGCCCCAGTCCTCCCAATCGAAGCCGAACGGCCGGCGGTTGGTCGGGGCGACAATATGGACCCACGACTTCGGCGCGAAACACGCCGCCTGGCCGCTGGCTTCGACGGCGGCGCCGTGCAGGGTGAGCACGAGGCCGGGACGCGGCGCCGCCGCGCCCGCTTTCGGAGCCGTCGCCGGATGGGCGGGGACAAGCGAAAAATATTGAACGCTGTCGTCGATGCTGCTGACGAAGGTACGTTTCTGCGTTTGCTCGGGACGGCGTATGCTGAGGTTCAGCGACGCCGTATCCAGTTCCCGAGGCCCGTACTCCGTGGCGCGCACGAGTCTCAGATTGACGTGGCACGTCCCCTCTTTCTTCGGAGCAGGCCCTTGCAACACGAAGGCCACCTTGCGAATGCTGAGCGGCGGCACCGAGTAGACCTTGGTAATCGCCGCGGGACCGTCGGCGCAGGCGGCCTGCAGGAAGAGATCGTCCAGCGCATTCCGGGTCGCATTGACGACAACGACAGCGGCCCAGGTGTTGAAGGTTTCGCCGACGATGAGGTCGGGCACGGTCGGATCACCCAGGTCGAAATAAGCCTCCGCTTTCGGGGACAGCAGTTTCGCCTTCAAGCTGCCCCGGCCTACCTGGAAGAGCAAATCGTTGCTGCCGGGGCGCAGCAGAACCGGCAAGCGCAAATGACCGCGCGAGTACGGGTCCCCCGCACGCGGCTCGCCGTTGACATACGCGGTCGAGTGGCCGGACGCCTCCAGAATCATGACGCGTTCATTCTGCGAAGGCACGGTGAAATCGAGGTAGCCGCCTCGGAGCGATGCGTGGCTGAATGCGCCCCCGTTGTCGGCCTTGATGGGCTCCCACTTGCGCGTCTGGCCGTTGGGCAGCTTGATGGCGTCTCCTGCCCTGGGCCGCAGGTAGGTGCCGGTCGCCATCTGAGCCGCCAGCGCGTCCTGCTGCACAGGGACCCGCCCGCCGCGGCCAACGGGCGGCAGCGCCAGACCGGCCGTCAATTCGATCGTGTCTGACCGCCCCTGCTTGGCTGCCGATGACACCGGCTTGTCATCGCCGCGGCCAGTCGAAATTGCCAATGCGACGGCGCTCGCTAGCGCAAGCAGGGCCGTTGCAAAGAAGACGCGTTTTGTGTTCATCGAAGATACCCTTGCCCAGGTGATTTGCGCTTAAATCTTAACCGGCCCGGTACACCATCACAAGCAACTGCTTCCCGAATATCGAGCCAGACTTCATATGATTGTGCGCGAGTTTGCTGTACCAGCCCGAAGCGCCAGTGAGGGCCTCGCTGGCGCTTCGGGCTGGTATGTTGCTGAATTGCGCAGGCAATCCAGTGCTTTGTCAATCGTTGATTCATGAGTCGTTTAACCCGGAGCCAGCGGCGACGGCGATAACAGTCCGCTGACCGCCGTCGCCGCTGGCTCCGGGCTAAACGATTTGGACCATCCCTCCTTCGACGATTGACGAATCACTAGGAGCGAGCTAGTTTCCGGCGTACAATGGACGGCCAGAATCGAAGGAGGCCATGCATGCAAGAGGATTCGGTCCCTTTGGATGTGATTCCTGCGGCGCTGTCGGTCGAGCAAACTGCGGCGACCGCTCAGCCGCCGGGCAGCATCGAAGTCGTTCGCGTCGAACCGGTCCAGTTGCCTGCCCCCGGGGCGGTGCCCGAAGCAGACCGCATTCAAGCCATCGACGTGCTGCGCGGCTTCGCGCTGCTCGGCATCCTGGTAATGAATATCCAGAGCTTTTCCATGATCATGGCGGCCTACGAAAATCCCACCGCGTACGGCAATCTGGAAGGCGCGAACTACTGGGTTTGGTTCTGCAGCCGCGTGCTCGCCGATCAGAAGTTCATGACCATCTTCTCGATGCTCTTCGGCGCCGGCATCGTGCTCATGACCAGCCGGCAGGAAGAAACGGAGGGGCGCTCGGCGGCGGTCCACTACCGGCGCATGGGCGTGCTGGCCCTGTTCGGCCTGCTGCATGCTTACCTTTTCTGGCTGGGAGATATTCTGTTCTCCTACGCTCTGGCCGGTATGCTGGCCTACCTGTTGCGTAAACTGCGGCCGCTGACCTTGATCGTGCTGGGTTTTGTTTCCCTTTTAGCACCCGCGCTTCTCATGGTCATAGGCGGACTTCTGGTCCTTTGGCTTCAGTCGCTGCCAGCCGAACAGCAGGGCGAGATGACCCGGCACATTTCGCTAGAGTGGCGGCCGTCTCCGGAAAGAGTGGCGGCCGAAGTCTCCGCTTACCAGGAGGGCTGGGTCGCCGAATTCAAGCAGCGCTGGGTGACCGCCCTCCTCATGCAAACGGTTATTTTCCTCTTCGGCACCCTTTGGCGGTCCGGGGGATTGATGTTGGTCGGCATGGGTCTCTTCAAGCGCGGCGTGTTCAGTGCCGGGCGATCAAAGAAGTTCTATGTGATCCTGATCGCCGTCGCTCTTGGGGTTGGAGTTCCCATCGAGCTGCTTGGCGTCCATGTCAATCAACAACGCGGTTGGGATGTTCAAGCGCAGCTTCTAAACGGCCAATTCAACTATTGGGCCAGTATCCTCATAAGCCTGGGCTGGGTCGGCGTCATCATGTTGTGGTGCCGGCAACCGCGACCCGGCCTGCTGAGGCGCGCCCTTGCGGCCGTGGGTCAGATGGCCCTGACGAACTATCTCTTGCACACCTTGATCTGCACCACCATTTTCTACGGGCACGGCTTCGGTTACTTCGGACAGGTCGAGCGCGTGGGCCAGATAGAAATTGTTTTCGCCATCTGGGCGTTTCAGCTTATCCTGTCGCCGATCTGGCTGCACTTCTTCCGCTTTGGCCCGGCGGAGTGGCTGTGGCGCGGCTTGACGTACCTGCGCTTTCCGCCTCTACTTCGCACCGAAGGCGCAGTTGCGCATTAATTAACATTTTTCGGTCCCTGGCCAAAGTACTACGCCATAAAATTGCACAGGCTCACTCCCTGCCCAGCTGCGGGGACTTGCTGCGTTTTCCCCGACGTTTTCGGGGGGTGGCGAAAGTAGTCAGCCAAATTCGCCGAATTATGGCGGACTACTCCGGCCTCATGAATGAATGTGCAGCCTGAAGGAGATCGGGCGCAAAGACAAAGCCCACCCCCTGCAAGAGGGTGGGCTTGTGACTGGCGACGCGGAGGAAGCGCTTCATTACTTGGGCTTCGTCGCTACTTTTTGTGCGCGCATCTGGCGGTCGAAAGCTTCGGCTTCTTGCACACTGATCAGACCGTCGTGGTCGGTGTCGATGCGGTCGAACTCCTCGTTGGTGCCGAGGAATTCCTTGCGCGATACGTCGCCGTCGCGGTTGAGGTCCATCTTGCGGAACCAGAGCGGTCCGGCCGTAACATTGGGCCGGTTTGTCTGATTCATGCCATAGGGATTGAAGGCCACGGGCACGCCAAAGTTGCCATTCGCAGAGCCCGGACCCTGCCCCATCGCCAGCAGGAAATTTCTTGGGATCTCGGCCCGGCTGATCTGGCCGTCGCCGTCGCGGTCCAGTTGCTCGACCAGCTTGACCGCATTGCGCATCTCGCGCACGCTGAGCCGGCTATCCCGGCTGGTGTCGATCATGTCAAAAAGACCGCGGCCTTGATCGGAGACCGTGAGCGAGGCACAGCTTGAGGTCGCCTTGTTCTGGAACGCGGTCATCTTGTCGATCCATTCCAGCATCTCTTTCTCGGTGAGTTTGCCGTCGTTGTCGCGGTCCATCATCTTGAAGGTGTTGGCCAGGAAGCCATTTTGCCGCACGTCCTTCAGCTCCAGATAACCTTTCTTGGAGGCGGCGATGGATTTGTACTGCATGAGGTAATTGGACCGAACATTGGCGGCGCTGGCGAAGTAAGCGCCCCGGTTCTGGCTGCCGCGCAGCTCCAGGCGCGTCGTGCCCAGGTCAAGTTTGTAACCCCCATTGTCCGACTTGACACGGGATGCCAGCGTCTCCGGTTTGTCCTTCTGTTTCATGATTTCCAGAGGTCCGGCACCCCGGCCCCGCCCGTTGCGCATGATCAGTTCCAGGTCGGGTGTACGCCGGGCAAAGCGATCCAGCTCCCTGGCGTCCAGTTCGCCGTTCTTGTCGAGATCCAGCTCGTCGAACGCCGCCTGATCCAGACCGATTTCCTGCCGGGTCAACTTCTCATGCGCACTGTTGCCGGATTTGCGGCCGTACCTTGTCAGGAGCTGTTTGGTCAGCTTGGACGGCGGCTCGCCGGGATTGATCAACTGAAAATCGGCGTTGGGCGTAACCGCCTGTCCGCCCCCGCGTCGGCGCACGAAGGCACGCCGTCCATTCATGCGATTGAGATTGGGGAGAAGCTCCTCCACGGTCACCATCTCATCCTCGTCCGTGTCAACCGTGAGCAAAGCCTTCTCCGCGGCGGCCAGTTCCTCCTTGGAGAGCTTGCCATCCTTGTTTGTGTCCAGGAGCGCGAACAGGGCATCATTGAGTTGATCGGACATGTTGCCCTGCTCTTGCTGCTGGCCGAAAGCGTTGAAGTAAATCTGCTGCTGCGCGGGCGCGGTCTGGAAGTGGAACGGCCCGCCGCCGCTGCGGCGATAGTAATCGCTCAGCTCTTGCAGCGTCACCTTGCCGTCATGGTTGCTGTCAAGCTGGCTCATGGAAACGCCTGAGACGCCGCCGTACAGCGAATTCGGATTGAGAAGCACCTGCGGCGGGGGAGTTTTCTCGGCTTCGTCCTTGCTCAGCACGCCGTCGCCGTTGCGGTCGAGATACTTGAACAGCTCCTGGATCGACTCCTGCCATGCCTCTTCCACCGGCTTGCCGTCGATCTGAACATGGAGGCGAACCAGCAGCGGCCGCACGTCATTGAAGTAAATGAATTCCACGGCGTCGCCGGCGACCGGTCCGGTCGGCAATGGCTTCGTGGGGAACGCCGATTTAGCGGCTTCCTTTCCTTTTGCTTTGTCGGGCGGGGCTGCCTTCTGAGTATCCTTGGGCCTGGTCTTCGGCGCAGTCGCCGGCTTGGCATCAGTCTTTGCCTTGTCCTTCTCTGTGGACTTGGTTCCTTCCTTCGTCTTGGCGTTGTCCGCATCGCTCTTGGGCTTGTCTGCCGCCACAGCGCCGAGCGTGAATAGCGCCAGCGTCACGAAGAGGAGCAATATTCTCGTTCTCATGCGAGCACCTCCTTGATCGGCTTGGCGGTCGGCTCCACGATGCGGATCGGCCGGCCGACATTCGAGGCGTTTTGTTTCATGAAATCGACGCCGAGGTTGAGGCTGACGGTGGCCAGCAGATCGGGGACGGACACGGCGCGCTCTTCCACGGTCATGCCGTCCTTGCTGGTGCGGCCGATGACCTGGCCGCCCTTGAGGCCGCCGCCGGCCAGCACGGTGGACCAGGAGACCGCCCAGTGATCGCGGCCGTTGCGGCCCCGCTCGATGCGCGGCGTGCGCCCGAACTCGCCCATCCATACGATTAGCGTCGAATCGAGCAGGCCGCGCTGCTTCAGATCGGTCATGAGCTGGGCCCAGCCCTGATCGAGCACGCCACTCAGCTTGCGGACGTTTTCAAAATTGTCCTGGTGGGTATCCCAACCGAGCGTGCCTTGGAGCCCAGGGGCGGAGGATTGCGTGACCTCCACAAAGGGTACGCCATGCTCGATCAAGCGGCGCGCAAGCAAGCAGCCCTGGCCGAACAGGTCCCGGCCATAGGCGTCGCGCATGCTCTTGGGCTCCTCGCTGAGATTGAAGGCCTTGGCAGCGACGGAGCGCATGAGCGTCACCGCCCGCTCGTAGGCCGTGCTGTGCGACAGGGGAGCGGCGCCGGGCCGGCGTGCCATGAAATCCTTTTCCATATCGCGAAGGAGCTCCACACGCGATGATGCGCGTTTCGATGTCACTCCGCCGGGCAGGTCGAGGTCTTCCACCTTGAGGAGTTGATCGACGTTGGTCTGCTGCTGCGGGCCGAAATTGACCGCCCCTTCGGCCACGACCAGCGGGGCGTACTGCGGCCCCAGGAATCCCGGCCCGTAGGCGGCGGGGCTCAGCGCCCGGAACGGGGCAATGCTGACGAAGTTCGGCAACTCCGAGTCTGGGTTGCCTAGCTCCTTGGACAGGACCGAGCCCATCGTCGGGTATTGCACCGGGCCCGTCGGCACGCGGCCGGTCCGCATGAGGTAACTGGCCCGGCCGTGGTCCGATTCCTTGGTGCTCATGGAGCGGACGAGGACCATGTCCTTCATGTGCTTGGCGATCTTGGGCAGGTGCTCACTGATCTTGATGCCCGGGACGGCCGTCGAAATCTCTTTGAACGGACCGCCGTTGTTGGTTCCCGGTTTCAAATCGAAGGTGTCCATCTGGCTGGGACCGCCGTTCATCCACAGGAGGATGCACGAGCGGCGCCGCTGCGGGTTGTTGGCAGCCGCGGCCGCGAGGTTTTCCAGCCAGCCGGACATGGAAAAGCTGATCACGCCGGCCGACGTCAGCGTCAGCCACTCGCGGCGGGAGAGAGAAGGCGTGCGGATCATGATGAATGCTCCTGATTATTAATGATTGAGGATGAATTCGCTGCTGTTGAGGATGGCCCAGAGTATGTCCGCGAGGGCGTTGTCCTTGGTGGTCGCGGAGCGCGTCGGGGCGGGCGTATTGTTCACGACGCTTTTGATGGCATCGGCAAAGGCGACGAAGGTGACCTCTTCGCGGCCGCCGTGCTCGACATATTTCACGAGCCGGGCAAGCTCGTCCGGCCGCGGTTTGCGCGACAGGGTCGCCAGGTATAGCGTCTCGATGCGCTCCGCTGTGTCCATGAACGGCGAATCGGCCACTGCGGCAAGCGTTTCGCTGCGTGCCAGCGTAGTGGCCTCGGTAATGAACTGGCTGTTCATCAAGGCCAGCGCCTGCAGGATGGAGGTTTGCGGTTCCGTCGCTTTCTCGTTGCGGCGGGCGAACTTCTCCAAAAACTTTGACCGCGGCGAGTTGTCATTGAAGACGAAGAACGGATTCTGCTGCGCCGTCTGATGGTAGCCGATTGCCATCGACAGGCTGTCGAAAAGCTGCTCCTGCGTCATGCCGCGGACCATCATGCGCGCGAACAGATGCGGATCGGCCTGGCTGGCATGCAGGGCATCGCTGGTGCGCTGATAGGCCTGGGTCGCCGTCAAGACGCGGATGAGAAACTTCAGGTCAAAGTTGTGCGCTGCGAACTGCTGCGCCAGCTCATTGAGCAACTCGGGGTGGTAAGCGACCGTCTCGCTGCCGACCATGTCGTCAATCGGCTCGACAAGGCCGAGGCCGAAGAAATGCGCCCACATGCGGTTGACGGTGGTGCGCGCGAAGTACGGGTTGTTCGGCGAGGTCACCCAGTCGGCCAGCGTCACGCGCGAGCCGATCTTGAACTTCCACTGCGGCTCGCTGCCGTCCAGGTAACTGGCCTGCACGACGCGGTCGCTGCCGGGGATGGCAATCTCACGGCGGTCGTTGATTTCGCGCGCCGGGAAGGTGAAGTCGCCGTTCTCCTGGCGCTGGATGCCGGCGAAGAAGGCGGCCATGCCCCAGAATTGCTCGCGCTTCCAGGTGGCGAAGGGATGATCGTGGCACTGGGCGCACTCCAGGCGGATGCCCAGGAACATTCGGGCCGTGGCGGCCGCGAGATTCTCGGCCTTGATCTCCTTGGACAGATAGAAGCCCGCCGGAGTAGGCTCGCCGTTGCCGCCGCCGAAGAAGCCAAACGCTTGCTGCGCCTGCTGGTCCATCGGCACGGTCAGAATCTTGCGGATAATCTGGTCGTAGCCGGTGTCCCGTGCGAGTTCGCGCTTCAGCCAATCCTCAAAACCCGGCACCAGATAGCGGCCGACGAAGCTGGAATCCGCCTCGGCCATGAAGAGGGAGCGCCATTGGTTGGTGAAGTTGCTCACGTAGCCGGGGCGCTTCAACAACTCATCGATCAGCTGCCGGCGTTTATCCTTCGCCTTGTTGGCGAGGAACTTGCGGACCTCGGCTACAGTCGGGATACGGCCGACGATGTCGAGGTAGGCCCGGCGGATGAACTCCGCGTCGTCCGCAAGAGGAGCAGCCTGCGCCTTGGCCTCGGCCTGCCGGGCAGCCAGATGCAGGTCAATTTTGGCGGCCAGCGCCTCGATGTCGCGGGCCGCGGCACTAGCGGCCGCGGCGGCTTCCTTACTGGGTACTGGAGCCGCTGCCTGGACAGGCCGGGCGTTCATGCTCAGCAGCAGCGCGCCGCCACAGACAATCCAAAGGGGATACTTGCTCATAGGCGGATTCTCCATTGAAGTTCGCATGCCGGAATGTTCTGCATCGTATCCACGAATAAGACGCCTAGCCAGCCGCTTTATCACGGATTCCGGTTATCGTTTCCTGGCCGAGGCCGTCTTGCCGCTAACGCTGTCCCAAAGTTTCAACGTTTTATCCAAGCTGGCGCTGGCGAGCTGGCGAGCACCTGGAGCAAATGCCAATGCCGTTACGGTGTCCCCGTGACCGCGAAGGGTCGCCCGCTCTTTGCCGGTAGCCGGGTCCCAGAGCTTGACCAGGTTGTCGGTACCGCTCGTTGCCAGCGTCCGGCCCTGGGGGGAAAACGCCAGGCACCAGACCTCGGCGTTTCCCTTCAAGATCATTCGCTCTTTGCCAGTCTCTATTTCCCACAGGGCAACCGTCATGTCCTCACTCGCCGAGGCCAGGGTCTTTTCATCCGGTGAGAAAGCGACCGCGTGCACGGTCCCCTTGTGGCCCCTTAGCTTAGTTCTCTCGGAGAAGGTAACCAAATCCCAAATCCGGATGCTCCGGTCGGTGCTGCCGCTGGCCAGCGTTGTGCCATCCGGAGAAAAGGCCACGGAACGCACGCCGGCTGTATGCCCTTGGAGCAGGGCGACCTCCTTGCCGGTAGCCGTATTCCACAGCCGGATGGTCTTGTCGTAGCTGCCGGATGCCAGCCTGTCGCCATCCGGGGAGAAGGCAACGGCAAAGACCCAGTTGCCATGGCCCTGTAGCGTCACCCTTGGCGCAAGAGATTCAGCCCTGGCGAATTTCGCCACCTCCCAGAGCATGATGGTTTGATCGTAACTGCCGGTGGCCAGCGTCATCCCATCGGGCGAGAAGGCAACCGCTGCAACGACGTCGTTGTGCCCGCGCAGGACGGTCAGGACAGAGCGTTTGGCAACGTCATAAACTTTGACGGTTTTGTTATCGCCGCCGACCGCCAGCAGTTTGCCGTCGGGCGAATAGGCGGCCGAAAGCAAGGCCGGCGTGTTCTCCGGCACATACGCTTTCCGCTGCAGCTTGGCTAGCTCCTGGCCCGTGGACACATCCCAGAGCCGTGCGGTCTTGTCCCAGCTCCCGGTGGCGAGCGTTTTATCGTCCGGGGAGAAGGCGAGGCCGTAAACCGAGCCGGGGTTCAATGGCAGGGTTGAGACTTCGGCAAACGTGGCGGCATCCCACAATTTCACCGTGGCGTCGGAGCCCCCGGTAGCCATGGTTTTGCCGTCGCGCGAGAAAGCAATCGACAGCGCGTAGCCGTCGTGCGCCAGCAGCGTGCCCTGGCCGCGGCCGGTGGCAACGTCCCACTTCTTAAGAGTGAAATCCCAGCTCGCGGTGACCACGGTTTGTCCGTCCGGAGTGAAGCGCACGCATTCCACCCAATTCGTGTGGCCGCGAAGGGTCAACTTCTCCTTGCCTGTGGCGACGTCCCAAAGCTTCGCCGTTTGGTCCCGGCTGGCGCTGGCGAGCGCCTTGCCGTCGGGCGAGAAGGCGATGGACAGGACCCAATCCGAGTGTCCGCTGGACGAGAGCTGATTCTTCACCGTGCTCATCAGCCGGCCCAGCGTCATGTTCCCCAGGTCGACCTCGCTACCGAGCGTCCTCTGCAGCTTGCCGCTCGGCACTTCCCAGAGCTTGATGGTGGAATCGAGGCTGCCCGTGGCGAGGAGCTTGCCATCGGGAGAAAACGTGACCGAGTTCACTGCGCCGCGGTGGCCGCGCAGGTGGACCAGCAGCTTACCGGTCTCGGCGTCGCGCAGCTTGGCGGTCTTGTCGAAACCGCCGGTCGCAATGAGCTTATTGTCCGGAGAAAACGCGACCGAGCGCAAGGAGTCCGGCTCGTGGATCGTGTAAATCTCGTCATGCGTCGCCGCGTCCCAAACGGTCAGCTCACCGGGCCGGTCGCCGTTGCCGCCGCTGGCGGTTGCCAGGCGTTTGCCGTCCGGTGAATACGCGATGGACCAGATCGCCCCGGCGTCGGCCTGCTGTAGATTGAACGGCTTTGTCTCGAAATTGACCGGCTCTTCTGGAAGAACGGGCTTGTTAATGGTCGTTGCTGGCCTGGTCGCATTGGGGGCGGGCACATTGGCGTTTTGCTTCTGCGGCTCGGCCGGGGCGGGTGTCAAGGGCAGGAGAAAGACGGCCAGACCCAACAAGCCGACTTGACCAGTACGTGACAGATGCTTTGGCGTTCCGCCGCGCATGATCATTGCCAATCGCCGCTCCAGGTCATGGAAGCGCGCCATGCCGCTCGCGAGGGGCGGAAGGGCCGGTCGAGCTTCGGACAGGAAGTCCACCGTATCGAGCAGAGCGCTGGCATACGACTTCTCCTGGCCCTGCAGCTCGCCGACAACCCAGGCATCGCAGCAATCTTCTTCCGCCGCCTGGAGTCTGCGGCAGGCCCACCATACCAGCGGATACCACCAGTACAGTCCCATGGCGACGAGTTCCAGCCAGCGGACCCAGTGATCGTGGCGGCGCACGTGGGCCAATTCATGCAGGAGAAGCGCGGCTCTTTCCTCGGGATCGACATGTTCCAGAAGATTGCCCGGGAAATATAGCTTAGCCCGGCCGCCGGTGGCCCACACGAGCGGAGCAATGCTGCCCGGCATGAGCCATAACTGAGGAGGGCTAGTCAGACCTAGCTTGCGCGCCAATGCGTCTGCCTCCTCCTGTAATATGGGAGGAGCAGGCCGGGCAAAGCAGAGGAGCCGATGAAATCGCCGGATACGGAACACCGCCAGAGCAAACCAGCACACCGTGCCGGCGAGCCATAGCCAGGCGGCTCTCATTAGCCAGGGTTCAAGATTGATCTTGGTGCTTTGTTGTCCCTTTGTCGGCAACTCGCCTGCAAGGGGAACCTCGGCGCTGGCATTTTCGGGCCGTTTGTTTCCC
>DASZFN010000882.1:0-12020 GCA_035939715.1 Gemmataceae bacterium
CGGGCACCACGCGATCGTCGGTGTCGGCGGTGGTCACCAGCGTCGGCGGATACGCTACGCCTTCCTTGATGTTGTGGTAGGGGGAATAAGCGCGGAGGGCCTTGAACTCCTCGGGGTTGTCGGCAGAGCCGTAATCGTCTGTCCAGAAGCGGCCGGCGGTGAACTTGTGAAAGCGGAGCATGTCCATCACGCCGACCGCCGGCAAGCAGGCGCCATACAGCTCCGGCCGCTGCGTCAGGCAGGCGCCGACCAGCAAGCCGCCGTTGCTGCCGCCCTGGATGGCCAGCTTCGGCGTTGACGTGTACTGGTTGGCGATCAGCCATTCGGCGGCGGCGATGAAATCGTCGAAGACATTTTGCTTGTGCAGTTTCGTGCCGCCCTGGTGCCATTCCTCGCCGTATTCGCTGCCGCCGCGCAGGTTGGCGACCGCGAACACGCCGCCCATCTCCAACCAGCTGACGTAAGCCACCGAGAAGCGCGGCGTCATGGGGATGGCGAAGCCGCCGTAACCGTAAAGCAAGGTCGGGTTGCTGCCGTCCAGCTTCAGACCTTTGCGGTGCGTGATGAACATCGGCACGCGCGTGCCGTCCTTGCTCGAGTAAAAGACCTGCTTGACTTCATACTGCTCAGGATCGAACTTCACGTTGGCACGGCGGAAGATGGTGCTCTTGCCGCTAAGCATGTCGTAGCGGTACAGCGTCGGCGGCGTGGCGTAGCTGGAGAAGGAATAGAACGTCTCCGTATCCGTGCGTTTGCCTGCAAACCCGCCGGCCGTGCCGATGCCCGGGAATTCGACTTCCCGGACGAAAGCTCCATCCAGGTTGTACATCTTCACCTGCGTCTTGGCGTCTTTCAGGTAATCCGCCACGAGCAGGTTACCCACCAGGTTGACGCTGGTAAGCGCTTCCCGGGATTGCGGAATGATCTCTTGCCAATCGGCTTTCTTCGGCTTGCGCAGGTCAATCGCAATCAGCCGTCCGCGCGGCGCGTCGAGATCCGTCTTGAAATAGAGGATAGGCCCGTCATTGCCGGCAAAGCTATATTCATTCTCGAAGTTATCGACCAGGTCCACGATGGCGCCGTAGGGCTCGGCGAGATCCTTGTAAGCAATCCGGTATTTGTGAGCGGTGCCGACGTGCGTGGTGAGGATGAGATACCGACCGTCTTCGGTGACGCCGGCGCTGAAACCCCAGTCCGGATGGTCGGGACGCTGATGGACCAGCACATCGTCCGCCTGCGGCGTGCCGACGCGATGGTAATACACCTTCTGATTGAAGGTCAGGCTATGGAACTGGCCGGCGTCCTGCTTGGGCTCATCATAACGGCTGTAGAAAAATCCCTTGCCGTCCAGCGTCCAGGAGGTAGAGCTGTACTTGACCCACTTCACCTGGTCATCGAGCGGCTTGCCCGTGGTCAGGTTCAGCACGCGCCAGGTTTGCCAGTCCGAGCCGGCTTCGGCGACGCTATAGGCCAGGTATTTCCCATCGTCGCTGAAGGCTGCTCCAGCCAGGGCGACGGTGCCGTCCTTGGACCAGGTGTTGGGATCGAGCACGACGCGCGGCGGGCCGTCCGGCGTGTCGGCCACGTAAAGAACGGACTGGTTTTGCAAGCCGTTGTTCTTGCTGAAGTAGTACTTGCCGGCAACCTTGTGCGGAGCCGTGTAGCGCTCGTAATTCCACAGCTCGGTCAGCCGCTTACGGATGCCGTCGCGTTCCGGGATGGACTTCAAATACTCGAAGGTGACCTCATTCTCGGCCTTGACCCACGCCGCGACCTCCTTCGATTTGCGCACGTCCTCTTCCAGCCAGCGATACGGATCGGCGACCTTGACGCCGTGATAATCGTCGAAGTGTTCCATGCGCGTAGTCTGCGGATAGGAAGTTTTCGTATCATCCGCGGCTGAAACTGCCGCGATGCCTGCAAGCACAAAAACCGGACTAAACCAAACCCGGAAAACCATAACGAGGCTCCCTGATGCGAGACATTCGGGGACGGAGAAATTTCAAAGCAGTATTGTAACAACCCCTGGAGCAAAAGGCATGGCAGCCGCGAAGTCCGCCAACGCAAAAGGCGGCACGCTCCCATTTCCGGCGAGCCCCTACGTGCCCCGAGAATCCAACGCCGCCACTGTCATATCGACAAGATATGTTGTAGCGATGATTGAGCACACGTAGACTGGAGTAGGGAGTGGGTCACCTTTTGCAGTTTTCAAGCGACGCAACCGCACTGTTTGGCTCTCTCTGGGTGAGTATGCATGCGAAATCACTCCCATCGGACCGCCTTTACGTTAATCGAACTGCTTGTCGTGATCGCCATCATCGCGATTCTCATCGGTCTGCTGTTGCCGGCCGTTCAGAAAGTGCGCGAGGCGGCGAACCGCGCCACTTGCCAGAACAATCTCAAGCAGATTGGCCTGGCCGCCCTGAATTATGAAAGCAGCTACGGCGGCTTGCCGCCCCGCTGCAACGTCCAGGCGCCTTACCGCGGCTGGGGACCGTACCTGCTGCCGTTCATCGAGCAGGAAAACCTCGCCAATCTGTACCGCTTCGACCTGAACTTCTACGACCCGCGGAATGGTCCTGCCGTCAGCGTTCCGGTGAAGGTTTACACATGCCCGTCGGCGCCGGCCGGGCGGACGGATGCCATCGTGGATGTGAATGGCAACCCGACCGGCACAATCGGGGCGGAAGGGGACTATTTCGCCCCCAACAGCGTGGATGCCTATTGGTGGCCGGATGCCCAACGCACCGCGGCGGCGGACGAGCTCCAGGCGCCGGCGATGGCGCACAACGTCGTGCGCCGCCTGGCCGATATCCTGGACGGCGCCTCCAACACGTTGCTTATTTCCGAGCTGGCAGGCCGGCCGGACTGGTGGATCAAGGGCGTCAAGCAGTCGACCGAAGGCGAACGCTTTCCTGCCTGGTGGGGGCCGTGGGCGTCGTATAACTCCTGCATTTACAAGACCTGGAGCGACGACGGCCTGACGCCCGGCGGCATGTGCACGATCAACTGCAACAACTCCTGGGGCATCTACAGCTTCCATAGCGCCGGGGCCAACGCCGTATTTGTGGACGGCTCGGTGCACTTCCTGGCTGTGGGCCTGAACCGGGATATTTTCGCGGCCCTCGTCACGCGGGCCGGCAATGAGCGCCTGACGGGAAGTGAATATTGAACGGGTCACTTCCGCCCAATGGCGTGCCTGGGATACTGGTAAGGGCCGATGTTGGCGCGCACCCACTCGAAGTAAAAGCGGACCCCACGATCGTCGGGACCGGTGCCGTTGCCGCCCATCTCCGGATGCGGCCCGGTGCCGGACTTGTCCGTGATCCCCTGGATGTAGGCGGCGTGAAAAAGGAGATGCGCGTTGGGCCTGGTCTTGTAGCTTTCCCAGACGGCCAGCATGCGCTTGCGGGCCTCGGGCGTGAACACGCCGTCGTTGTCGTAAGTGTCCTCGCGCGTCGTCTCGACGTTGACGACGAAGCCGGTGTCCGGGATCTCAGCGCCTTTCTGGATAATGCGCACGTCCATGCCGGGATAGGAGTCGGCCGTCCCGGTATTGAAGCTGGGGCAGACGCCGACGGGAATATCCGGCGCGTACTTTTTGAACCAGGCGGTGAGCCTGGCCTTCTTCTGCGCACCATCGGGTTCATGAAGGATGGCGTGGTCGAAGCGGCTCGTGATGCGCACGCTGTTGTACTCGTGCACCAGGTCGACAAAGACATTGCGTAGCTTGCGCGCGGTGAGGAACCTGGCCGTCTCCTCCACGGCGCGCTGCACCGCCGCCTCGTCCTTCAGCTCCTGATCCTTGCGCGGCGAGAGCAAGCCAACCATGATAACCATGCCGCGCCGGTCGGCCTCCCGGACCAGCCATTCGAGACGGCGGGCGAAGTCTGGCTTGAGTTCCCCTTCCGGAGTATAGCCGTTCCGCCCTGCGTTGACGTCCGGCCAGCCGCCGTTGCTGCCCTGGATGTAGACGCCCAGGCAGTTGATGCCGTGCGCAATGAAGTTGTCCAGATTGCGAATGTGGCGCTCCGTGACCGCATCGCTCATCAAGGCATTGCCTGAACGGATGCCCCAGAGGTCAATCGGCTGGCCGCCGAGAAACGCGCGGCTTTCGCGCACCTCAAACCGCCGAGTGGCAGCAATTTCATTGGAGTCACGTGAGGAAGCTGTCCGGCCGAGAATGAGCCAAAAGCAGATGGCAAGCAACCCAGCGGTGAAAATAAGTAATGGTCGCATTGCAGACATTCTTTTATCCAGGATGGAAGCGGCCCATTTAGTTACGAATATGCTGCAGCGATTCGCTGGCAACTTCCGCCAGTGGCAAGGCGACCTATTTCTGCAGAAAGCGGCTTGCCTTTTCCATACTCGCCGAGTATTACGAATTTTGGATTCATCACACGAAGAATCAGCTCGCTAGAGGTGCACCATGAACTACCGGCGCGGTTTTACGTTGATGGAATTGCTGGTCGTGATTGCCATCATCGGCATCTTGATGGGTCTGCTGCTGCCCGCCGTGCAGAAGGTTCGGGCTGCGGCGCGGCGCACGGAATGCCACACCAACCTCCGCCAGATCGCCTTGGGCGTGCATGGCTATTATGACACGTACAACGGCCAGTTCTTCCTGCATCATCCCTTCGACGCCGACGTGGCCTCGAACACGGGCGACGCCAACTCGTTCGCGGAGATTTACTGGGAGGACAAGATCATGCCGTTCGTCGGCGGCATGCAAGAGGCCAACGAAGGCCTGTCGAAGCAGGGCCTCATCCTGCCCAGCGAGAAGGTTTACCGCTGCCCCGATGACCTCTCCGTCGCCAGGCCATTTGTGGACTCCGTCAGCGGGCTGGTCGACGGCGTGGAGAACCGCACCAGCTACCTGATGAACTCACTCTTGAGTCACAAGACGCGCCGCTACGGCCGCTGGGACCTGATCCGCTTTGTCAACCAGGTCGGCACGTCCAGTTTCATCGCCTTCTCCGAGCGCAATGCCGACGCCTTCCAAATCGCCGGCGGCGGCGACCCCCGGCAGGACGACTACGACATCTGGCTTGGCATCGGCATCATCAAACCCTGGATCGCGGCCGAGCGCCACAGTGGGGCGGCGAACTATCTCTATCTTGACGGCCACGTCGCGACCTTGGCATGGAACGACGCCGTGCGCGACATGTACCCCGATAAGATGGTCCTGACCCAGGATGGCACGTATCCTTATTGACCAAGCGCAGCGTGCGAAATCTAGCTCCGATTCTTTTCCTGTTCGCTGTCGCGGCCGGCTGCAATCAAGCGCCGCCACCGCCCAAGGGCACGGGTGCGGCAGAAGCGGCGCAGGAATACTATCTCGCCTTTCTGAGCGAGGATTGGCCGAAAGCTTACGCCGTCTTGGATCCGGCCAGCCACCAGAACCTGCCGGAACTGGAGTTCAACCGGCCTTCGAAATCACGACGCTTTCGACCTTGACATATCGACGGCCGGCAGACAGATTATCCTTCGGTGACACTGGCATGACAGTTTCCCCTTACCCCGGCAAACGGGTTGAGGTTGCGCCGTGTCTGATCAATGGTTATTTGAAGGGTGGGCATTTCAAAATGGCGGGGAGGCCGTGTCTGCCAGCACGTTAAGAACATTGCTGGCCGCCGGTTTCTTGAAGCCGGCAGATATGGTCTGGAAGGTCTTCAAAAAGAACGGCCAGACTGACCAATCCTCTCCGGTCACGGTGGAGACGGCCGTCAAGGACGACAATTCCAGTGACCCCGAGTTATCTTTGTGACTCCCCACGATGAAATCACAGGATGAATGTCATAGAGTGCCATGTGTTTGGCAGGCATCCTATGGCCAAGCGCGGACAAGCGCCACGTTCACGCGAGTTTCAAGCTTCTCCCGTTCCGCAGAATTCTGCGGCACGGGGACCATCTGCGCGGCGCGCGACCTACTCCCAAAAACCGTCCGCCAATGTGATTGTGATTGGCGGGCGGGCGGACGTGGACGGGTGCATAGGCCTTTCTGACGTGCGATCGACATCCTAAAATGCAGGGGATAAAGGCGAGGCCAGCGCGCACCGCGGCCAATCCATTAGACTCCGATTCCCGACCAAATCCTCAAGGCGCTCGAAGAAGCACTTATCCGCTATCCGGGCTTCCAAGATATGTCCCGGTTTCACCCCTTCAGGCCCTCTAGCCTTTTGCCTGGCAGCCGCTAATGTTGAAGTAGTCTGCCTTCCACTCTTGAGGCCCACACCTGTGACCATGATCTGAACAGGCGGTCCTGCTTGTCCTGAGGTCTGCTCATGCGTTTCAGTTTGCTGCCGCGCGAAGAGAAGTTTTTTGATCTGTTTGACGAAGCGGCCGTCATCATTAGCCGGGCCTCAGGCAAGTTCCTCGACATGGTGTCTTCGTTTGACCGGCTGGCGGCACGCGGCAATGAACTGCGGCTGGAGGAACACGCTTGCGACGAGGTCATCGGCCGCATTATCAAGGCGCTCGACCGCAGCTTCATCACGCCGTTCGACCGCGAAGACATCCATACGCTGGCCACCAAGCTCGACGACATCATGGACAACATGGAAGAAACGGCGCACCGTTTCGAAGTGGTTCGTATTGAAAAACCACCGGCCCCGGCGGTCGCGCTGGCGCGCATCATCCAGGAATGCTGCCTGCATGTCGAGCACGCGGTGCGTGCTTGCCGGACGCTCAAACATCCCAAGGCGATTCAGGACCACATCAAGGAGATTTCGCGGCTCGAAAACGAGGCCGATGCCATCTACCGAGATGCCGACGCCGCCCTGTTCGCCGACCCGCCGGACGTTCTCATGCTGATCAAACTGCGGGAACTCTATAGCTGGCTGGAAGAGACCGTCGACGCCTGCAAGGACGTGTCGATGGTGATTTCCGAGATCGTCATCAAGGGTTCCTGAGCATGCATTTTCTCCAGAACTGGAACCTGGGCGAAGTGGATTGGCTGCATATCCCCGTTTCGGTCTGGCTTCTCATCCTGCTGGCGCTTACTTTTGATTTTCTCAACGGCCTGCACGACGCCGCCAACTCCGTGGCCACGGTTGTGTCGACGCGGGTGCTCTCGCCACGCGCGGCCGTGATCTGGGCCGCGTTCTTCAACTTTGTCGCGTTTCTCGTGTTTCCATTGAAGGTCGCCACCACGATCCAGTCCGACGTGGTCGATCCGGCCGTGGTGCAGCCGATCGTGCAGCCGTTCATCGCCTCGACCCTGGTTGCCGCGTGTTCGTGGAACCTGTTGACCTGGTACTGGGGACTGCCGACCAGTTCCTCGCACGCCTTGATCGGCGGCATGGTCGGCGCCGCGCTCGCCGCGACCGGCGGCGACTGGCACGCCCTGCGCGCGGGCGGGCTGGGTTACATCATCATGTTTATTGCCCTGGCCCCGGTTATCGGCTGGCTTCTGGGGACGCTGATGGCATTGCTGGTCACCTGGCTGCTGCGCAATGCCACGCCGCGCTGGGTGGACATGTTCTTTCGGCGCGGTCAGCTCGTATCGGCGGCGTTCTTCAGCCTGGGTCATGGCGGCAACGACGCCCAGAAGACCATGGGAATCATCTTCGTGCTGCTTCTGGGGGCGGGACTGCTCCGGCCTCCGGACGACCCGAGCCCGGCGGCCCCGGAGACGGCGGCGCAGGCGGCCCAGGCGGGACCGGGACAGCCCGAGGCCAGGAAGCCGCCTGTTCCCAAGGTCCCCACCGAGGTGGTCCTGGCGTGTCATCTCGCCATGGCCATGGGCACGATGTTCGGCGGCTGGCGGATTGTCAAGACGATGGGACAGCGCATCATCAAGCTCCGTCCCGTGGATGGCTTCTGCGCGGAAACCGCGGCCGCCTTGACCCTGGCAGCCACGACCAGCATCAAGGGCATCCCCATCAGCACCACGCACACTATTACCGGCGCCATTATCGGTGTGGGCTCCTTGAAGAGATTCGGTGCCGTGCGCTGGGGCGTGGCCGGACGTGTTCTCTGGGCCTGGATCCTGACGATTCCCGGCGCTGCTTTGATGGCAGCTCTGGTTTGGTTCCTGGTCCGACTAATCACGAATCAATAGCTCGACCAGGAGAGGCGATTACTGGAAGACGCCGCCAATACAACAGGCGTTCCCACCAGGACAGTCGCCGGAGTGCCGGATCTTCGGCAACCAGTGTGACCTGCTTACCTCGTCTCGTGCGGATTCCAGGCGCCCGTTTGCTTGAGCCGCAGCAAGCGCTCCAGAGCTTTTTCGTGGCGCGGAGGCCGCCTCTCCACGTGCGCGCTGACGTCTGGCGTGTAATGACTCGTTTTTGCGGCCAGCTTTCGTGCCAGCCACGACCGGCGCAGCAGTGAGCCGCGGCGTTTCAGCTTGAGTAACAGCCCCAATTCGCCCCGTGAGGGGGCCGGCTGTGAGGAATCTTCTTCCCCCGAAACCAGGATTGCCAGGAACAGGCGAATCGCCAGCACGGCAAACAAAGCCAGAACCGTGAGAACCAAGGGATAGATCGACAGCAAAAGTCCTACGGACGTAGCGAACCGTGCATCGGGCATCCTGGACGTGTCGATAAACTGACAGATCGCTGTGGGAACCGCCAGAATCAGGAGCACGGCTCCCAGCAATACGAGCCGCCCCGTTAACCAGGCTGGCTTTCGGTAGGCCATGCCGTCATGATACCGCCGGCCGCGTGGTGAAGCGAGAAGAACTCTTATGTAGCCTGAATTGCAGCAAGGCTTTCCATCGCAAGACATGTTTGCCAACCTTGGCCACGAACTTGGCAAACTGGCAAACTACTGAAAGAACGCCTTGGCTAGGCGCCCGCGAGACTCAGTGCATTTTCCGATGCCTTATGTCTGACTGATTCTCGGAAAAAGCGGCTTCACCTTCCCGCCCTCCAGGGCCGCCAGCACGCGCAGGTCTTCTGCTTGTCGCGGATGCACCCAAACGTCCTCGTGCCGGACCTTCGCCCAGGGTTGGGGGAAGTTGAAACTCTGGTAGATAGTCTCGCCCGTTCGAGGCAGGAAAGGCTTCAGCAAGATGGCCACGGCGCGCAGTTGCTCGACCAGGTCGTAGAGGACTTGCTTGGCGGCCTGCAAGTCGGTCTTGACCAGCTTCCACGGCTCCTTGCGGTCGGCGTAGCGGTTGGCCGGATCGAGAATCTGCTGCCAGATGCGCTGCAGGGCCTGATTGTACTGGCAGGCCTCAACATGCGCCTGCACCTGCTGCACCGTCGTTTCCGTATCCACGTCGGTGTAAATGGCTCCGGGCTCCATTCCGGCCGTCGCTTGCAGATGGCCGTTGTAATTCTGAGCGATCAGGCGCAGCACGCGGCTGTAGAGGTTGCCGAGATTGTTCGCCAGGTCCGCGTTGTAAACCTCCTCGAAACGTTGCCAGCTAAAGTCGCCGTCGCCCGGGAACGGACATTCGCGCAGGAAGTAGTAGCGAAACGCCTCGGCGTTGAACTTGGTGATGATCTCCATCGGTTCCACAATATCTCCCCAGGTCTTGCTCTCTCTCCGCCTCTCCCCGGTCTTTTCGTCTTTTCTATAAACGAAGCCGTGGCCAAAGACCCGCCGCGGTGGCTCCAGCTCGGCGGCCAAGAGCATTGCCGGCCAGAGCGCGCAGTGAAAGCGCGTGATGTCCTTGCCGATGAAGTGAATATCGGCCGGCCACCATTTCTTGAATTGTTCCTCATCCCAGCCGTAACCGATCGCCGTGATGTAATTCAACAGGGCGTCAAACCAGACGTAGATGGTAAACGCCTCGTCAAAAGGCACGCGGATGCCCCAATCCTGTCCGATGCGCGTGATATTGACGTCCTGCAAGCCGCTTTGCACCAGGCTCAGGACTTCATTGCGGCGGCTTTCCGGCTGAATGAAGTCCGGGTTTTCCTCGTAATAGCGCAGCAAGCGGTCCTGAAAAGCGGACAGCTTGAAAAAGTAGCACGGCTCGCTGCGGCGCAGCAGCGTCATCTGCGGATGGTTCGGGCAACGTCCCTGTTCATCCAGGTCACTCTTGACCTTGAAGCTCTCGCAGCCCTCGCAGTAGAGACCTTCGTAGCTGCCCTTGTAAATCCAGCCGTTGTCATACACCTTCTGGATGAACTTGCGGCAGCCCTGGTGGTGGCGCGGCTCGCTGGTCTGGATGAAATCGTCGTAACTGATTTCCAGGGCCTGCCAGATTTCCTTGAACTGGAGGGCCATGTCGTCGCAGTATTCCTTCGGATCGCGCTGCAGCTCCGCGGCGCGCCGGGCCACCTTGATCGTGTTCTCGTCATTGCCCATCAGGAAATGGACGTCGTAGCCTTCCATGCGGCGATAGCGGGCTTGAACGTCGGCGCCGATCTTCTCGAAGGCGGTGCCGATGTGCGGGCGGCTGTTGGGATAGTCGATGGCGGTGGTCTGGTAAAAGCGCGGAGCTTCGCTCATTGCTCTTGTCCTTGGTCCTTAATTCCCATCCTGTGTCCGCTGTTCTTAGTTTATCAACCGATGAAAGCCAGGATGCTATTTACAAGACTTTGAAGCTGGCGGCCGGGTTCACTTGAAGGACCGTCGCTTGCGGCTTAGCGTCGCGCGCGGCTCAGGGCAGCCGCTACAATGCTACCATGACTGACTTTACGGCCATGAGACGCGACTTTCTCGCCCGGCACCTGCGCAAGCATCTACGCGGCGAAGTACGCTTTGACACCAGTTCGCGGCAACTCTACAGCACGGATGCCAGTATTTACCAGATCGAACCGCTGGGCGTCGTGATCCCGCGCACCGTGGAGGATATTGTCGTCACCGTACAGATTGCCGGTGAGATGCGCGTTCCCATCACGGCCCGTGGCGGCGGAACCAGTCTTTCCGGGCAGTCCATTGGTCCGGGCGTTGTCCTGGACTGCAGCAAGTATCTCAATGGGATTCTGGCCATCGATCCGACGACGCGCAGCGCGCGGGTTCAACCCGGCGTGGTGCTCGACCAACTCAACCGCGCCCTGGCCGCCCATGACCTGCAGTTCGGTCCCGATGTAGCAACCGCAAGCCGGGCCAACCTGGGCGGCATGATCGGCAACAATTCCGCCGGCTCGCGCTCCATCGTCTACGGCAAGACAGCAGACCACGTTCGGCGTCTTGACGCGGTCCTGTCCGACGGCGCGCGCGTGGAATTTGCCCCCACTAACACGCGGGAGTGGCAGCAGCATGAGACCAACCGCGGGTTGGAGGGTGCGATTTATCGTAAAGCACGCGAAGTTGTCTCGCAGAACAGCGTCGAAATTCGCCGGCGTTTCCCACGCATCTTGCGGCGCGTCAGCGGCTACAGCCTGGATATCCTGGCCGACCAGTTTGCACCGGGAAACGGCCAGGCATCCAAGGGGCTCATGCCGCTCCTGGTCGGCAGCGAAGGCACTCTGGCGATCGTCACCGAAGCAGAAGTGGGTTTGCTGCCGCGGCCGCGCGTGCGCGGCCTGCTGGTGCCGCACTTCGCTTCCCTGCAAGCGGCACTGGACGCCGTAGCTGCCTGTCTTGAATTTGGGCCTTCCGCCGTCGAAATCCTGGACCAGATGATCCTGGACCTGGCACGCGAAAACCTGGCGCTCAAGAACAACATGGCGGCCGTGCAGGGCCGCCCGGCAGCGCTGCTGATGGTGGAATTCAGCTCGGATGATGCGCGTGAGGTTGCCGACCGCGTCGAGCGGCTGCAAAAGCGCCTGGCAGAGGTCGCGGGGATTACCGCCATCGTGCCCGCACTCGATGCCGCCGTGCGCGAACCGCTCTGGAATTTGCGTACCTCATCGATGCCCTTGCTCTACGGCATGCGCGGCGATCGCAAGCCAGTGACGTTCGTGGAGGACACCGCGGTCACGCCGGCCCGGCTGCCCGAGTTCGTGAGCCGTTTCCGCGCTATTCTACAGCAGCACGGCACCGACGGCTCCTTTTACGGCCATGCCAGCGTCGGCTGCTTGCACATCCGGCCGCTCTTGAACTTGAAGGCAGCCACCGACGTGCAGCGCATGCGGCAGATCACCACCGAGGTCACCGATCTGGTGCTCGAGTTTG
>DASZFN010000883.1:0-7447 GCA_035939715.1 Gemmataceae bacterium
GTGGCAGGCTAAGCACATTCTGGCGACCGAGCTTCTCGCGCAAACGAGGGGCAATCTCTTTTTGATAACGATCCTGAAGCCGAGCCATGGCCGACCTTTCGTCACAAGAGCCGCATCACTAACAATCTGACACCGACTTACCCGAATCTCGTTTTCCCTGCGCAGCACCGTCCTGCAGGATTACCGGCCATCAGGACTTCCCCGCGTATGCTTTTCGAGCTTTGCTGAGAAAGCCCAGGCTGTTCTTGCATTTCCTGCAGTAGCGCTCCTTGCGGCCATCTTTGGTATAGCGCCGGCCAATGCGGACGCCGCGGCGGCACGTTGAGCAGTAAAGCAGGACGTTGGAGACGTCGATGGGCATTTCCTTGGAAAGCCGGCCGCCCTGCGGATTTTGCCGGCCGGGCTTCAAATGCTTGTAAACCCGGTTGATGCCCTCCACCACGACCTTGTTTTTGTCGGGCAGCGTGCGCAGCACCCGCCCCGTGGTGCGCCCCTTGGGTCCCCCGGCGTCGTCACCGGTAATCACCTCTACGATGTCGTCCTTATGTACATGCATGACACACCTACTTAAACGACTTCTGCTGCCAGGCTGACAATGCGCAAAAAGCCGCGCTCACGCAGCTCCCTGGCGACCGCCCCGAATATACGCGTGCCGCGCGGGTTCTGTTCCGCGTCGATGAGAACAAGGGCATTGCGGTCGAAGCGGACGTAACTGCCGTCTTCCCGCCGCGTCGATTTCTTGCAACGCACGATTACGCCGCGCACGACATCGCCCGGCTTGACTTCTCCACCCGGCATGGCCTTCTTGACACTGGCGATGATGACATCGCCCAGCCCCGCATAGCGCCGGCGCGTGCCGCCCAGCACCTTGATGCACATGCACTCCTTGGCGCCAGTGTTATCCGCGACGTCGAGGTATGTGTACATCTGAATCATAGACACCCTTCCTTCCCAACAACAAGCCAACCCGTCAACGTCCAAACAATGACTAGTCGTTACGCCGGCGTCGCGCCAAGCTGCTCGACTTCTGTCTGCGGCAAGGCGACCCGGGCCTTGCTGACCACGCGAACCAACCGCCAATGTTTGGTCTTTGACAGCGGCCGCGATTCCATGATCTCCACCGTATCGCCCAGACGCGATTCGTTGTTCTCATCGTGCACGTGACAGATCGTGCGCCGACGAATGTATTTGCCATAGCGCCGGTGCTTGACCAGCCGGGGAATCTCCACGCGGCGGCTTTTCTGCATCTTGTCGCTGGTGACCACGCCCACGGCGACCCGTCGAATGCCACGTTGCTGCTCAGCCATTATGACGAGGCCTCCTTTGCGGCCGTTTGCTTTTCGGCGGCCAACTCGCGCTCGCGCAAAATCGTCTTGATGCGGGCAATCTGTTTCCTGGCCTTCTTGATTTCGCTGGGAGTCTCCAGGCGCTCGGTGGCAGACTGGACGCGCAGATGGAAAAGGTTCTTGATCTCTTCCTTCAGCGACAGCCCCAATTGCTCGTCGCTCATGCCGCGATATTCTTCGGTTTTCATCGCTCCTGTCCTTGTAGGGCAGGTTTTCAATCTGCCTCTGACGTCCAGGCAGGCTAGAAACCTGCCCTACGGCAATTTACACACTCGGCCGGCGGGCTACCAAGCGGCAGCGAAACGGCATCTTGTAAGCTACCCGCGCCAGGGCGTCGCGCGCGGCGGATTCCGGCAAGCCGCCGATTTCAAAGAGAATCATGCCTGGCTTGACCACCGCCGCCCAGTACTCCGGCTCGCCTTTGCCCTTGCCCATGCGCGTTTCCGCGGGAATGGCCGTCACGGACTTGTGCGGGAACACCCGGATGTACAGGCGGCCTTCGCCGCGTACGCCGTGCGTGGCGGTGATGCGTCCAGCTTCAATGGCCTGGGCGCTAAGCCAGCCTCCTTCGAGCGCCTGGAGCCCGAAATCGCCAAAGTTCACGGCATTGCCCCGGCTGGCGTTACCTTTTACTCGGCCGCGCTGATTTTTTCTGAACTTTACCCGCTTGGGCATTAGCGCCATCGTTCGTCTCCCCGGAGTCGGAATACTCCCCGTTATTGATCCACACCTTGACGCCGATATTGCCCTGGGCCGTATGCGCTTCGGTGAAGCCGAATTCAATCCGCGCCCGCAGCGTCGACAGCGGAATGCTGCCCAGCATGCTCGTCTCCTGACGGGCCATCTCGGCGCCGCCCAGGCGGCCGGACAATTGCAGGCGAATGCCGCGGGCGCCGTTTTCCATCGTCGTATCCATGGCGCGCTTCATGGTGCGCCGGAAGCTGGCGCGCTTTTCCAACTGCTCGGCAATGTCCTCCGCCACCAGCTGGGCGTCCACCTCCGGCCGATTGACCTCCATGGTCTTGACTTCGATGTGCCGGTGCGTGAGGTCTTCCAGCTCCTTGGTGAGCCGGTCCACCTCCTGGCCTTTCTTGCCGATGATCATGCCGACACGCGCCGAGTAAATGTACACCACCACTTTCTCGCGCGTGCGCTCGATCTCGACGCGGGAAATCCCGGAGCGGCCGTAGCGGCGGCCGATGTATTGCCGGATCTTTTGGTCCTCAACGAGCAGGTCGGAAAAGTCCTGCTTGCTGGCGTACCAGCGGCTCTTCCAATCGCACATGATGCCGGTACGAAAACCGGTGGGACGAACTTTTTGCCCCATAAAGCACTCGCCTTCAAATGACAAAAGCCGAGAGCCAGCCCGCTGGCTCCTGGCTTTGCCTGGTTAACCCAATCTGCTATTTTTCCCAGTCCGAAAGGGTTATGTGTATGTGCGAATAGCGCCGCTTGATCGAATAGGCAGAGCCCCGCGCCCGCGGCTGAATGCGCTTGATCATGGGGCCGCCGTCGACTTTTGATTCACGGACGACGAGATCGTCAATATCGCGTGCGCCGCGGTCTTCCGCGTTACCAAGGGCGCTTTTGAGCACCTGCTCCAGAAGGCGGGCGCTCTTGTTCGGCAAGAAACGCAGCGCTTCCAACGCTTCATCGGCCCGGCGGCCGCGAATCAACGCGGCAAACGGCCGGACCTTCCGCGCCGACATGTCGGCAAATCGATGGCTTGCTTTGTAGTCCATGATCCCATCATTCACAAAACCGCCTGCAGGACGGATTGGCAATCCGTCCTACCAGGTTGGCGAACTCCGTCAATCTTCCAATTCCGGGGGCAGGATTTGAACCTGCGACCTCCAGGTTATGAGCCTGGCGAGCTACCACTGCTCCACCCCGGGATCCATGACTTACTTGGCTGCAGCTGGCGGCGGGGCACCCGCCGCCGCGGCGGCGGCTGCCTTCGCCCTGGCCCCGCTATGCCCGCGAAAGATGCGCGTGGGGGCAAATTCGCCGAGCTTGTGGCCGACCATGTCCTCCGTCACAAAAAGCTTGATGAACTGCTTGCCGTTGTGAATCAGGAACGTGTGGCCGATAAAGTCCGGCACCACCGTGCAGTCGCGTGACCAGGTCTTGATCGGCTCGCGGTGGCCGGTCTGTTGCTTCTCGACCTTGGCCAGCAGCCGCAAATCGACGTAAGGCCCCTTTTTCAGGGAACGACTCATGATCCGCATCACCCCCGTTATAGCCCAAATATTCTATGCCCGCGGCCGGCGCCGGCCAGTCAGCCATGCCTCATTTTGGAGCGTAGTGTGGACCCGGCCGCCGCCGGCGAATGATGGCGGCATTGGACGGTTTCCGCTTGCTGCGCGTCTTGCCGCCTTTGGCCAGAACGCCGGTCGGACTGCACGGATGCCGTCCACCTGCGGTTCGCCCTTCGCCGCCCCCCATCGGATGGCTCACAGGGTTCTGCGAAGTGCCGCGATTGTGCGGCTTGCGCCCCAGCCAGCGCGTGCGTCCAGCTTTGCCAATGCTGATGTTCATATGGTCGGCATTGCCGATCGTGCCGATGGTGGCCCGGCAGTCCGAGCTGACGCGGCGCACCTCGCCGGACGGCAGAGTTACCTGTGCCCAACGGCCTTCGCGGGCGCTCAAGGTCGCGCTCGTGCCGGCGCTGCGGCAGATCTGACCGCCGTGGCCCGGCTGCATTTCCAGATTATGAATGGTCATGCCCAGGGGAACGCGACGCAGCGGCAAGCAATTGCCGACTCTCGGCTCCGCTTCTTCACCGCTCACGACCTTGTCCCCAGCCTTCAGGCCCTCCGGAGCCAGGATGTAAGCGCGCTCGCCATCGTCGTACTCCAGGAGCGCAATGCGGGACGAACGGTTCGGGTCATATTCGATGGCGACCACCTTGGCCCAAACGCTGTCTTTGCGGCGCTTGAAATCGATGAGTCGATACATGCGCTTGTGGCCGCCGCCGCGGAAGCGGCTGCACACCACGCCGTGGAAGTTCCGGCCGCCTTTTTTCGGTTTCGGCGCCAGCAATGCCTTTTCCGGCTTCTTCTTGCGGTCGGTAATCTCGGCAAAATCGCTCACCGATCCCTGCCGCCGGCCTGGCGTCGTTGGTTTGTATTGTCGAATTCCCATGATAGTCCTGCAACTTCCTGTGCGGTACGTTTTTTGACGCGCCGCTAACTGTGCCAAGCACCGAGATGGATTTGTCGGTTAGAAGAACTCGATCCTGTCCTCTTCGTGCAAGGTCACAATGGCTTTCTTCCAGTTGGGCAACTTGCCGAGGCGATGCTTGTAGCGCCTGCTCTTGCCGAGGCGATTCTGCGTGCGCACCTTGCGGACGCGCACGTTGAATAACTCCTCGACCGCGGTCTTGATCTGGTCCTTGTTGGCCCAGAGATTGACCTGAAAGGGATAGGCATTATGCCGGGTAAACTGGTGCGTGCCTTTCTCAGTGACCAGCGGCCGCAAAATGATCTGGTGCGGCTCCAGATCCGGTCCCCGTGTAGTCTCGCTTTTTGATGTCGTGGCCATGACAGCTTCCTTAAATCCCGCCAGGCGTCGTGGCCTTGGCATGTCCGCCCTTGCGTAGCTCATCCAGCGCGGCGCGGGTCAGCAACAGGCGCTTTTGCCGGAGCACTGCATAAGCGTTCAACTGCGACGCCGGAAGAATCTTCACGCCTCGAATATTGCGCGCGGACTTATAAACCTTGTCATCCAGTCCGGCGGTGCCGATCAGGCAACTCGCGCCGTCCAGCTTCAAGGCCTTCAGGATGTCGGCTACTTGCCGCGTCCTGATCTCGGGCAGGCTCAAGTCATCGATGATGACCGCCTCTTGATCTTGAAACTTGCTCAGCAGCGCCATGCGCGTGGCGGCGCGAACGGCCTTCCTGGGCAAGTGGTATTCGTAATCGCGCGGCTTGGGGCCCTTGGCGGTGCCGCCGCCCCTGCGCTTGTTGGTCCGCCGCGTACCCACGCGCGCATTGCCCGTGCCCTTCTGACGAAACAGCTTCTTCGTGCTGCCAGCCACCTCGCCGCGGCGCAGCGTCGAGTGTGTGCCGGCGCGCTGGTTGGCGAGGTACATGAGCACCACATCATGCAGCAGTTGGCGATTGATCTCGCCGCCGAATTCGGCCGGGTCGATTTCCACCGTGCCCACCGAATTCCCTTCGCGATTGACTACATTCAGGCTCAACATGGCTTCACTTCCATCGCGGCCATCCCAGGCCGCACAACTTACCCCGGGATAAAAAGCAGCACTCGGTCGATCCTGCCCCAGAGCAGGATCGAGGAGCGATTGGCGAACACCCGCTGACGACGTTTTTGTCACCCCCGGCACGAGAGCTGGGAGAGAACCGGCGGGACCTGAGTTATGGTTGGCTTCTTCCCTGTGCCCGAAACGGGACTCCGCCTCCCCGTCGTTGTGGCACATGTTCCATCCGGATAAGGAGACAGGACTCCTACTCGGGATGGGCTCTCAGCCAGCCGCGGCAGAGAGCACACGGATTTTGATATCGACGCCGGGCGGCAAGCTCAGCCCCTTGTTCAGGGCCTCAATCGTTTTGCCGGTCGGCTGCAAAATATCCACCAGCCGCTTATGCGTGCGGATCTCGAATTGCTCGCGCGATTTTCGGTCGATATGCGGGCTGCGCAAGACCGTGTACCGCTCAATCCGCGTCGGCAAGGGAATCGGCCCATGCACGATGGCTCCCGTCCGCTGCGCCGTGTCCACGATTTCGTGGGCCGTGCGGTCGAGAACCTCATGATCATAGGCTTCCATGCGAATGCGGATGCGCTCACTCGAAGGACCCGACAATGCTCACTCCTCGCCTGCCAATGCTCTGAAGTTCCCTAAAAAGTCGAAAACGCTAATGTATTTACGGGTTGCAGAAGTGTCAAGACAGGTTCGTGCGGTGAGATGGCGAATGCCAGAAGTCCAAGGAACACCTTGCGACCTGGCAAGGAAGTTGAGATTATGAACGACATGGCAAATTCGAGCACCAATCATCCAGATCGCGACCGCGTTTCCACCATCCCGCGCGATTGGCTTGAGGATTTTGAAGCCGCGGCTCGGCGACCGCTCGAAACGCGCTTGCGCTACGCTTTCATTCACACCTATAAGCCCGTCCTGGACGATGCTCCGTACCGAGCCTTCGACACCATGGCGGACTACCGGAAATGGTGTGAGGAAAACCTACCCGAGTGGCTTGGTTATGGCCGTGTTTGATTACCGGCAAGCGCAGGAGATTCGGGATGCGCTGGCGCGCCATCAGGTGCGCTATCTTTTCATCGGCAAGTCCGGCGCCATCCTCCTTGGCTTTCCCGATACAACGCAAGATGCAGATCTCTTCGTGGACAAATCACTTGAAAACGGCCGTAGGCTAATAGAAGCCCTGAGGGAGATCGGCTTTGCTCTAACCGATGAACAGGCCAAGGATGTTGAACGCGGAAAAGATTTCGTGCAACTCAAGAGTGGGCCGTTCGATCTCGATCTTGTTTTCGCCCCTGACGGCATCGAGCAGTTTCAGGATGCCTGGCGGCGACACGTGGACGTCGAAGGCTTTCCCGTCTGCCACCTCGATGACATTATCGCCAGCAAAGTAGCCAGCAACCGTCGAAAAGACCTGGAGTCCTTGCCGCGCTTGCGTGCGTTTCGTGAGTACTGGCTTCAGCAGCGAGCAAACTAGCCTTTGCGTTTAATCTAGTCCGCCCCCTGTCAATGCACGTAAGGTCTCTTCCGGTGCCGGTCTGTAGGCGTATGGCTCCATGGTCCAACCCGCGCGCCCTTGTGTCAGGCTGCGCGCTTTGTCCGAATAATCAAACATTTTTGCCAACGGAACGATTGACTCGATGACTCGTAGTTTCCCGCGCGTGAAAAGTTGTTCGATTTCGGCACGCCTCGCGTTCAGATCGGCAGTCACCGGCCCGAGATATTCTTCAGGAACCGTAACCTCCAGGCGCATGACCGGCTCCAGAAGAACGGAATTGCCTCGCAGGGCTTTGTTAACCGCGTCCGCACCGGCGGCTTGAAAGGCAACTTCGTTCGAGAACTCCTCGTTCATCTCTCCTTTGACAATGGTGGCATGAACGTT
>DASZFN010000884.1:0-2470 GCA_035939715.1 Gemmataceae bacterium
ATGTATTCCAGCAGCTCCTGATTATAAACCTGCCAGTCGAGCTTGCGGCCGGCGCGGCGCGCGATGCTGCCGCCGCGCGAGCAGGCCTCGCGGCTGATGGTTACGGTCAAGGAGGCCGGCATAAGCGGCGTTTCGGCGACCGGCGCCCGGTCTCCCTGAAAGCCGTGCCGCGGCGCCTCGGGCATGGCGGCTGCCTGAGAAGAAAGCTCCTGGGCAAACGGTTGTTGGGAGGGCATTGGCCAATCTCTTAGGTCTGTTCTCGGTATTCCAACCGGGCAAAGATCATCATTCCTGCCGCCAGCAGGACCGCCGTCAAGGTCACCAGCACGCACCACGCGGTCGTGCCGTCTACCGGCAAGTATATGGATGGCTTCTCCGGTTGCACGCCCAGGTCGCGGGCCGCGTCGAACATCAGGCAGCGTGTATAAAAGCTTATGCTAATCCGCTTCATAAAGCCCGGCATCTGGCCGAAGATCGTTTCCAGAAAGAAGGCATAGACGAGGGCCACAACGGCCGCCCGGCGAAAACAAGCCCCCATCAGATGGAAGAGCGCGGTGAAGGCCAGGGTCCCCGCGAACACTGCCGGCCAGTAAAGACGAAACGCCAGGTGTCCCGGTTTGCCCGCCAGAAGACAAAGCAAGCCGAAGCCGCCGACATTGAGCGCCAGGCTCCAGGGCAAGAGCGCGACATACTTGGCCAAATAAATGGCCGGACGCGACATGGGCCGGCTCAGGAGCCAGATCAGACTCCCCCCTTCGCGCTCGCCGCCCAGGGCATCGGTGGCAAAGCTCAAACTCCAGATCGGCAGCAGGAAACCGACAAATACGAAAAACACCATCTGGTTGGAAAAGAAAAAGAACGGCGAGCGTGCCATGGCCGAGCGAAAGGCAACTGTGACGCTTTCTTCGACCGCCGCGGCTGCCGTCACGGCCGGCGACCAATGTCCGACGACCGGTGTTTTCTCCATGGCGCGGAGGGTGTCGCCGTAGGTGAAGATCAGCATGCGCGGTTTGATGTCGTCGAACTTTCTTGGCACCACCATGCCCTCGGCTGACACATAAAACGCCGGCTCCGGCGGAATCCAGCGCCACCACCATTTCTCCATTCCCCAGCGCCCGGCAACCGTAATGAGCGTTACCACCGTCGCCATGAGCAGCAGCAGCGCCAGGGCGATCCCTACCATCTGCCGTAATCGCGCCTGGCGTTGGATGCAGAGCCAGACGAGATAGCACCAGGCGCGCAATGGGGAAGGGGAAGGACCGTCAGAAGGCAGTGGAGTCCGAGGACCGAGATCTCCGGCAGATGGCGGATACCGAGTACTGAGTACCGAGTACTGAGGTCTGTCCTGTGGCAGCACATCCGCCATTGTCAAAGCCCTTATCTCTGTGGGGGCAAGTTTCCAACTTGCCCAGTGAAGCCGTCGCTAGCGCCGCGCTCCGAGCAAATACCCCAATATCGCCTGCGCCGAATCATCCAGCGTCTCCAGGTGGCGGATGTCATAGCTCTCTTCCAGCACCAGCCCGGCGAAATCACTGAAAAAGCGGCGCGGATTGCGGGCGCGCACCATCAGGGTATCTTGTTCCCCCAGCTCCACGCCGACCACATCCGGCATGGCCAGCAGATGGCCGGCGAGCTGACGTGGCTGGTCGCTGGCGATGCGAATCGCCAGCGGGTGGTTATCGAGCAGTTCGCGAATCTGCACGAGCGTGCCGACCGCGGCAATACGGCCGTTGGCCATGACGGCGACGTGGTCGGTCAGCTTCTCCAGCTCATCCAGCTCGTGACTGCTGACGAGCAGACACTTGCCGCGGCGGGCCAGTTCACGGAACAGCGCCTGAAAATCCTGGCGGCCGATCGGATCGATGCCGCTCATCGGCTCGTCGAGGATCAGCACATCGGGATCGTGGACGAGCGCCTGAGCGACCTTGATGCGCTGCCGCATGCCCTTGGAGTAACCGCCGAGCCGCCGCCCCGATTCAGCGCTCATGCCGACCAGTTCCAGAGCTTCGCTGACGCGGCGTTCGGCGTCGCGGCGGGCAAAGCCGCAAAGGCGCGCCATGCTATGCAGGAACTGCCGCCCTGACATTTCTTCATAGAAACGATCGACGTCCGGGCTGTAACCGACATGGCGCTTGGCCTGGGCTTCCCAGGCAGGCCGGCCGGCGACGAGCACCCGGCCAAGGTCCGGCCGCAGTTGTCCGGTTGCCAGCCGCATCAAGGTGGTCTTGCCCGCGCCGTTGGCGCCGACCAGTCCCGTGATCCCGGGCCGCAGCTCGAGCGTGACTTGATTGACGCCGATGACCGGGCCATACCACTTGGATACCTGTTCAAATAACAGCAACGGTATGGCCGGGGACAAAGGTCCCGCAGCCGGAGCGTGCGCTGGCGCTGCGACCTCGGCTGCCATCGGCAACGAGTCGTGGACCGCTACTTCACGATTTCGACGGCTCGGATCCGCAGGTTCAAGTAG
>DASZFN010000885.1:0-5821 GCA_035939715.1 Gemmataceae bacterium
GGTCTGTGCCGACGCCATATTTCGCGCCGTCAAGGAAGTTCGCAAGCAGGGGCAGCAATTCCAGGTCTGGCTCTATCGCGGCGCCTGGCAGGAGTGGGAACCCCACGAGGTGGACCGCGTCGTGCCCATCAGTCCGGACGATCTTGAGCGGAAAAAACTAGCCATCTTCCGCCATCAATCGCAAAAGGATCGGGCGATGTTTCCCGGAGGCATTGACCGGCGGGAGTTCTGGCAAAGAGCGGAAGACAGAAATCGCCATACCGCCAAGGTTTACGATGAGCTAGGTCTTCCCGAATTCTATGCCCTGGAAGGATTTGTCGAGTGGAACGAGGGTGGTGAGTGGTGAGTGGTCGGTGGATGGGGGTAACTACCGCCTTACTGAATGCAAAATCAGCGCAACTTACCACTCACCTCTCACCACTCACCACTCACCTCTTGACCATTCACCCTCAACCGACTTTCTCTCCCTCTTTTTCTGTTCCCGTCTCAATCTCCGTGACCGCTTTTCGCATTCGCTGCAGCGCCTGTCCCTTGATCTCCGACGTATGATAGTAGTGGAAGCAGAAGAGCACACGAGCGAGGGGGGGCGCATCATGAGCGGCTCAACAGAAAACAGGGCCCACGGCGCTTCGGAAAAACCAGCGCGGCGCGATCGCGGCTTGAGCCTGGCGGAAGCCGGCCGTATGCTGCCCCTGGTGCAGCACATCGTCGCCGACGTGGTCGCCGGGCAGCAGTGCATTACCCAGTTGACTCCGGAAGAAGAGAGGCTGCATCGCGAGCGCCGTGCTCTTTCCTGGCCGCAACGGGCGCGCATGTATGAGATGAAAGAGCAGATTGCCGCCGCCGAGCGCAGTTGCCAGGAAGCGCTGGCGGAATTGGATAGTCTGGGCGTAATTGTCATCGATGGAGAATTTGGCCGCGTCGGCTTTCCCACGGTCGTCAACGGCCGTCCCGCTTATTTCAGTTGGCAGCCTGGTGAAGAAGCGATCCGCTTCTGGCATTTCGCAGAAGAACAGCAGCGCAGGCCGGTGCCCGTGACCTGGATCAAATCGGCCAAGCAAACCCTTTCCGAGTAAGTCTTTGAATGTGGTGGCTTGACACCGCTTCGGCTTAAAACAAGCCAAGGCGATGCCGAGCTGCCGCACTCCAAAAAAGCCAAAAATTTTTCTCAGAAAAACTTGCACAACCGGAAAACGCGACCTAAGTTTTCGGTGACGTGAGTGATCTCTGCTTCATCGCTCACGGGGAACAGTCAAGAAGCAAAGAACTTCTTGGCCATCCTCGACAATGGCAAACCCGCCGTGAGGCGGGGACGCAAAGCTATGGGCTCTTAACCGTCCGAGGGGGGGCGGTTTAAGGCTGCCAGGCTACCGAAGGGATGGACGGGACCCGTAAGTATGCTTGGTGGTCCGGGCTTCCGCAGGGAAGCCCGGATTTTTTTGCGCGCACGTCAAAGTTGCCGCCTGCCATCCTGCCGCGGCCAAGATTTGTTCAAGAAAAGATTGCCCTTCCGCCGCCGGTTTGACACAATGGCGTCGCCTCGGCGCTGGTTTGGCGCCGGTTTGAAGGAGAAGCTTCCTCTCAGACAGGGCATAAAGGCATCCACCGCTTGATGGAGTGTCCAGGGATGGCAAAGCAGTGCACGGCATGCAGTCGCCTTTACCAGGAACAACAGGATTCTTGCCCGCACTGCGGCGCCGCCGGCGACTCGGTAAAACTGCCGGCGCCGCGAATCGGCGGCGAGTACGCAGAAGATCTGACAGGCAGGGCCCGCGCTGCAGGTTGGCGCCACGCAGCGGCCCTCGCTCAACCCCTGGCCGAGACCCGGCCTGTTTACGCCAACTCAGGGAGGCTGCCGGCGTCGCATGCGCCGCTGGAGATCATGGCTGCCGCCGAATTGCCCGCTGACCCACATCCGGAGCGCTCGCCGCTGTCTCCGCCGGCCAAGGAGGATCATTCATCCCGCGTCGAGATCAACGAAGCGGATATTGAAGTAGATTCCATTGGCGAACTGGCGGTCCAAGGCGGCCGCGACTTCCCCACCGCGCGAGAACAGGCGTCCGCCGTCAACCCCAGCTCAGACTCCGAGTTTGATCTGCGCTTGGTCTGGAACGATGAAGAAGAACCGCCGCCCGGCCCGGATCAATGGGAAGGGGAGAAGCCTTCCAGTTCGCCGCATTCCGGCGAAGATTTTGGCGTCCATCTCGTAGAGAACATCGGCGGCGCAGCCGGCAGCGGCGCTGACCATGCCGGGGATGCCGCCATCTCGGGAAGCCAGCCGCCCGGCGTTGCCTCGGACAGCCATGCCACGGAAAATCCATCCGCGCCGCAGGAACCTGCTGCCGAGCTGCCGCTCACGAGCGCCTCCAGCCCAGAAATTGAATTGCCACCGGACGCTCCCGGCGAGAATCCCTATGGCGCAACAGAGAAGGTCCTGCCGGGCGCGGATGCGATGGCGAGCGACGACGAAATTGACACGAGCCTCTATCCGTCCCCCCTCGTGCCGTACGCTCCCCCGGAGCCGGTGCCGATCGAACAGGCACTGCCCTGGTTTTCCCCCGGACCGTCGAAGCCGGCATCAGAGAGCACGCGACTGAGCAACACGCTTCTTGGCGTTCTTATTGGCGCGGGCGTCTGTTTCGCGCTCTGGCTGTTCGGTTTGCAACCGCCGTCGAGCTGGCAGCTCAAGCACGCGGCCAAAGCCGACTCGACCGCACGGGAGGCAGTGGGGGCGGTAGACAGCAAGGCGCCATCCTACGAAGAAACGGAGGCCAAACTCTTTGCCGACGATTGGGCGGTGGAGTTCGTCACGGCCGTTGACCTGGCGCGCGCCCGGCAATACCCGGCTGCGCTGGAGGTCCTCAATGGCTTGTGCGCCATGCTCGAGGAGCGACGCTTCTTGAATCTGGCGGATGGAACCGACAGCCCCGAAGCCGAGCAGGCACTCCTGAAGACGAGCTACGAGCTGCTAAGCGCCTGGCAATTCGAGCACAACCTCGCCAAAAAGGGCATGCTGGCGCAGTCGCGGAATACCGCCGGCGCGGTGGACAACCTCCTTGCCGATAACAAGCGGCTGCAAGCGACGCTCGAAGCGCTGAATGCCAAGCTGAAAGCAGCGGGAAGCGGTTCGGACTCGGTGAGCCTTGCCGACAAGATCGAGGGGCTGCTCAAGAGCCGCGCGGACGCGGAAAAGCAGGTGGGGCTGCTCCCGGTCGAGCGCCAACGTGCTGCCAGGGCGGAGGAATCCGCCCAGGCCGCCCTCGCCAGAGCCGTTGCCCTGGAAGACAAACTCAAGGCAACCGAGCTGAAATGGCAGAAGAGCGAAAGCAAAGTCAATGAGCTGAAGGCCAAGCAGGAGGCGGTTGCCAAGGCGAAGCCGCTCGTCATGCCTCCTCTGAAGCTAACTGCCCCGGTTCACGATGCGAAGCTTGCCTATCAGCATTACGCCAAGGGGCTCGGTCTTTACAGGACCGCTCTGTATGCCGAAGCTGAGCAAGAATTTGACGCCGCCGTGCAAGCAGACGATCAGGATGCTCGTTATCACTACTACCAGGGTCTGGCGCGCTGGGCGCAGGGCAAGCACGAGCAAGCGGCAACCAGCTTCCGCGCCGGGGCGCACATGGAGCGCGACAACAAACCGTCACGGATCTTCGTAAAGGTGGCCCTCGATCACGTCGACCTGGCGACGCTCAAGGAAGTGAATCGTTACCGTCCCGAATAATACGATTCTTTAGCTCACTTAGCCGCCAACTGATTCACCGACTCTTCGTCTGGATAGCTAAGATCTTCGCGAGCCCAATATTGATCTGCCTCCGCCTCAGGGGAGCGCTCCTCCAAGATTGCCCCCAAAATTTCCCTGCCCGGACAGCAAAACCGTGAGGGGCGCCGCGATGGCCTGCGGATTACCACAATAGCAGGCACATGCGCGGCGTTTCTGCAGTGCAATGCCGTGTCAGAGTCCTGGCACCCGATTCCTCACGAAAAGAGACTATGGAGCTAGCAAAAAAGAGAAGTTGCTTGCATACCTTGCGGTGGCGGAGTAGGATCAACCCACTCGCTACCAGTCCCGTCACTGCCACTGCCGAGAGGAACTGAACATGACCCTTTTCTCGGATGGGCTTGCCGACCGTGAGCGGCGCCCGCGGCGTGCGGCTTTCACATTGATCGAGCTGCTTGTGGTAATCAGCATCATCGGCATCTTGCTCGGCCTGCTGATTCCCGCCGTACAAAGAGTGCGCGAGGCGGCCAACCGGATGAGCTGTCAAAACAACCTCAAACAGCTCGGACTGGCGCTGCACGGGCATCATGATAGCAAAGACAAGTTTCCGTTGGGCTCGGTCAACAAGAAACCCTGGGCCTGGTCCGCCCCGCGCATCACCTACATCATTTCCCTGTACCCTTACCTGGAGCAGGATGCCGCCTACAGCAAATGGAATCCGGACGTCATCGAGGCCAGCGGCGGTGACGGCGGCGTGATTCCCTGGTGCGGCTCCGTCAACTCGGTCGGGCCCGACGCGCCCACCGCGGTCGTTGTCCCGATCCTGTTGTGCCCCAGCGACGGCATGGGCGGTTCGACTTCAATCAATCGACCCAGTGCGGGAATCCTCCTTGGAACGTGGAACAACTGCAACTACCTGGGCTTCTTCGGGGACAAGGACTATGGCGGTGGACTTCCTGGAGCCTCGCCGGCGAATAAGCGAGCCGCCTTCGGCTTCAACTACGGAGCCAAACTGGCCGATATCACGGATGGCGCCAGCAACACCATGGTCATGAGCGAGTATCTCACTGGACTCCCTCAGGATGAGGCTCCCTTTGACTTCCGAGGCGTTCCCTGGATTGATTTTCCAGGCTGTAGCCAGCTTTATACCCAGTCGGCTCCGAACAGCTCGAGCCCCGATCTCTTTCACCCCGGCAAGTATTGCTACAACCGGCCTGAGCTCAACCTGCCCTGTGCCGAATCGACCGGAGACCAGACCACAGCCGCTGCGCGGAGCCGGCATCCGGGGGGCGTGAATGTCGTCCTGGCCGATGGCTCGGTGCGCTTTATCAGCCAGGGCATTAGCCTCGACACCTGGCAGGCGCTGGGAACGATCTCCGGCGGCGAAGTGGGGAGAGAATTCTAACAGGCCTGTTGAAAAAGTGTTGAAAAAGGTGTCTGGAACCTTCAACAGGCTGCTAATACTGGTAACCCGTGGTCAAGTAGCCAGCAGCAATCCTCTTCTGGCTGCTCACTACTGTCAAAAGGGATCCTTTCATGAAAACACGGACCCTTTGTTGTTTGGCCGGGTGCTTCCTTCTTTTTTCCGGGTGCGCCCAGCCGGGACCTTCCGTTGTCGGCACAGTCCTGCTGGACGGGGATCCCCTTCCATCCGGCCGCATCCGCTTCGTTCCTGTGGAGGGCACACCAGGCCCCGATGCCGGTGGGGTGATCGAGGAGGGAAAATACAGCGTCGGCAAAGGCCTGACCGTGGGAAAATATCGCGTCGAAATTCACGGCGTCAAGGAAAGCACCGTGAGGAAAGAACGGGATCCGATCATCCCGGTACACCTCATCCCGGCCGCCATGGAAGCGGTGCCGACGGCATACAACGCCAAAAGTCAGTTGATCCGAGCTGTCGAGGCGGGGGCCAACACGCTGGACTTCGACCTGACAACGAATCGAAAAGCAAAATAGTCTTGCGTTCCTGCGTGGAGATTTGTGGCGGCAATTTTCCAACGTGCCGGCATTGCCGGCACACGTGCCTTCACCGCGGCGCTGGCTGGCGAGTAGGTTATGAGCGAACTCCTCGAGGTCGAGATCGGCTTGCCGTCCACGGTCTTG
>DASZFN010000886.1:0-17743 GCA_035939715.1 Gemmataceae bacterium
CTGGACCCCTAAAATTTCAGTTCTTGTCGCGTTTTTCTGCGGAGCCCGCGAGGATCAACCGGTGCTGCTTCGTTCAAGAGCAACCTGCCGGCTCAGCCGGATTTTTTCGGAAATTCTCCAAGACCGCCATAGATCGCCAAGTGATTTGGCGGACGGATTAATGAGAAACTCCTCATCCTGGCAAAAACGGCTCACTGGACAGAAAAGCGGGGTATTCCCGTCCCTGGGTGGGGGATTTCAAGGGGCGGCAGCCCCTTGCATGGCAAACATGACCCTGGGCGCGCCAATGCGATCTGATTGGCGGGCGGACGGAGCTGGCCAAATCGGACATTTTCTTGCGCCAGGGGAGCTCACCCAACATGGCCAAAGGGGCTTGGCCATCTTTGTCCCGACCCCCCGCCTCAAAAACGTGGCAAACTGGCAAACTCAATTTTTTTTTCTGACCCAATATCCACGGCCATTTGATCTTGTGGAACGAAGTGAGTTTGCCAACCGTGGCAAACTCAGGTGGCAAACTGGCAAACTCATTTCTGCGCAGTCACGGCTGTCCGCCCAGCCGACAAGAGCGCGTCGTATTGGCGTTTCAGGGCCCCTGGGAGCAGAATGGGCCCTTTCACGGTATGCTGATTATGCGGCATCACCAATGACGGATAACGAATGACCGATGACAACGTTCCATTGGCAACTTCCCAATCGAGTCTTGACCCTGGGCCGGCGGCCGCTGGTCATGGGGATCGTCAATGTAACGCCCGATAGTTTCTCCGACGGCGGCCGCTTTGCCGACACCGATAGTGCCGTGGCCCACGGACTGCGGCTCGTCGAGCAAGGCGCCGATATTCTTGACATCGGCGGAGAATCCACCCGACCCGGCGCCAGTCCCGTGGCTATTAATGAAGAGATGAACCGCGTGCTGCCTGTGGTCGAGCAACTGGCCAGGCGCACGACCGTGCCCCTTTCCGTGGACACGTCCAAGGCCGCGGTCGCAGCAGCCTGCACCGCGGCGGGGGCGCAAATCATCAATGACGTGACGGCCTTGACCGGCGACCCGGACATGACGGGGATCGCGCGTGACTCGAAAGCGGGCGTGATCCTCATGCACATGCAAGGGACGCCCGCGACCATGCAGATCGCTCCTTGCTATGAAGACGTGGTGAAGGAAGTTTTTCATTTTCTGGAGACGCGGTTGCAGGATTTAGCAAATCTCGGTATAGCCAGGGAACAACTGGCACTCGATCCGGGGATCGGCTTCGGCAAGAAACACGAGCACAACCTAGCGCTCCTCGCCCGGCTGGAAGAATTTCAGCGGCTGGGCCGTCCCGTGTGCCTGGGGGTATCGCGCAAGGGCTTGCTGGGCCGAGCGCTCGATCGACCTCTGGAACGGCGTTTGCCCGGCGCCCTGGCCGTGCTCTGCTATGCCATGAGCCGGAATGCCGTGCAGATCATTCGCGTCCACGATGTCGAGGACACACGCGACGTCATCACCATGTTCGAAGCCATTCGCAGCATGGCCTGAGCCGAGGGGGCGAGGTGGCAAAACGGCTGGCACAACTCTATGAAATGGTTGGCACGCGCGACCTCGTGGAGATCGCCATCCTCGCCGTTTTTATCTACTTCATCCTGCGCTTTCTGGGAAAGACACGCGGCTCAGGCGTGGTGCGCGGCCTGGGTCTTGTCGTCGTCGGCTTCTTTTTCGTTGCCCAGGTGATCCTGGCCAGCTTCGACCTGACCGAGCTCGGCCACGTGCTCGATTACTTGCTCACCACCATGCTGCTGAGCCTGGTGGTGATCTTTCAACCGGAGTTGCGCCGCGGCCTGATTGTGCTCGGCCGCTATCGCATGTTTCGCTACATCGTCGGCGACACGCACCCGATAGCCGACCGCCTGGCGGACGCGGCGGAAGCGCTGTCGCGCGAGTGCCTGGGCGCCCTCATTGCCGTGCAGCGTGCCGTGGACCTGGACAGCTACGCCGAGACAGGCGAGCGCATCGACGCCGAGATCAGCGCCGCCCTGTTACGCAACCTGTTCAGCCCGCGCAGTCCGCTCCATGACGGCGCCGTGATCATCAGCAATGGACGGATTCGCGCGGCCGCCTGCCAACTGCCGCTCGGACAGCCGCCACAAGGCGCGGTGCCGCACCTTGGCATGCGTCATCGTGCAGCCCTGTGCCTGAGCGAGGAGACCGACGCCCTGTTGCTGGTTGTCAGTGAAGAGACAAGCCGCATTTCCATTGCCGTCGCCGGCCGGCTGGAGGCGTTGTCACGAGAAAACTTGTCGCGCCGTCTGGCGGACCTGCTCAGCAATAAAGCGGCCAGAAAGCTGGAAGCGCAAGCCGCCTAGCAGCCCGTTGAAAAAGGGGACAGGACCTTTGAAATGACAAGAGTTTTCCGCGTTTTCGAGGTCCGGTAGAGGTCCTGTCCCCTTTTTCAACGGGCTGCTAAAGTTCCAGGTGAAAGGATGCGCATGCTCGATCGCCTCGTCTCCGCAGTAGTTGCCCTGAGTCTGGCCTTTCTGGTCTGGCTCTACGTGCGCAGCCGCGATCAAGAAACGCTGGACAACGTGCCGGTCCCGGTGCAGATCACACTACCTCCCGGTCAGAGCAACAATTATGAACTGGAAATCAACGGTTCCAGCCAGGTGCCCGTGTCCTTCACCGGGCCGCCTTCGCGCATCCGCGAACTAAGGGGCATGCTGCAACGCGGCGAATTGCAAATTGCCGAGACGGTAACCATCCCGGAAGACCGGCTGGAAGAAAGCCGGTACCTGGACACGGTGCGCATCGAGGCGTCCGATGTGCATGCGCCCGGCGGCGTCACGGCTCTGGTCCTGGAAGGTCGCAACCGCATACCGGTCACGCTGCGACGCCTCGTCGAGCGCCAGCTTGCCGTGCGCTTCGATCATGCCTTCGAGGAACGCATCGGCCAGGTAACGCTGACGCCGAGCAGCGTGCTGGTGCGCGGGCCGCAAGAGGTCCTCGATCATGTCCACGCGATCCCAACGCAGCGCTATGTGCGCTTGCCGCCGCGCGAACCTGTGGCCCGGCCGGATAACGTCAGCATCGAGGCACTGCCGCTCGTCGATGAGATCGAGGGCCGGCGTGTGCATACTGTTCCCGGCAGCGTCAAGGCGCAGATCACACTCCAGCCGCGGCAAAAATATTATGAACTCACCGATGTGCCGGTCCAGTTCTTGTGCCCGGCCAACTTCCCCTTGAAGCCTTTGTTCCGCGACGAACGCGCCGGTAAGATTACATTGCGCTTGCTTGGGCCTTTCGGCGAAGAAGCGCCCACGGTAACTGCCTTTGTCGATCTCGGCGGGCATAAGTGGGAACCGGGACTGTACGAGGAACCGCTCAAGCTGCAACTGCCCAAGGATTTTCAACTAGCGCAAAGTCCGCCGCGTTTGGTTGCTTTTCAGTTGGTTCCGCTGGAGCCAACGGTGAAAGCGGCGGGCGGCGGCGAGTGAGGGTGAGCCAAGCTCATGCCCGAACCAGCACCATGCCGTGGCGCAGCAGACCTGCAAGCCTCTTGCGAAGAGACGGCCCGTCGCGCCCATGCCGCCGCGCAAACCCTCGCCACAGCTAGCGGCGCTGCCAGGGATCGATGGCTTCATGAAGTGATCGTTGAACTGGGTAGCCGGCAGGACGAAATCCTTGCAGCCAATGCTCGAGATCTCGAGCTGGCGCGCAACCAGGGCTTGGCCGAATCGATAATCGATCGTCTCCAACTTACCGCCAAGCGCCTCCAGGTAGCCGCGGCCGGCCTGCGGCAGGTTGCCGCTTTGCCGGATCCCATCGGCCGGGTGCTGGATAGCAACATGCGGCCCAACGGCCTCCAGGTCCTCAAGGTCGGCGTGCCGCTCGGAGTGATTTTCTTCATTTACGAATCACGCCCCAACGTGACACTCGATGCCGCCGGGCTCTGCGTAAAAAGCGGCAACGCGGTCATTCTCCGGGGCGGCAAGGAGGCGGTGCACTCCAATGCCGCCCTCTGCGGGATACTGCGCGATTGCCTGACCAGGGTTGGGTTGCCGCCGGACGCCGTTCAGCTTGTGGAAACGTCGGACAGGGCCGCTGTGGGATATCTCCTTCAATGCGACAAGTTCATCGACCTGGTCATTCCGCGCGGCGGAGAGGATCTGATCCGGCGCGTGGCTGAAGAGGCGCGCATGCCCGTTCTTAAGCACTACAAGGGGAACTGCCACATCTACGTGGATCGGAGCGCCGATGCCGCCATGTCCGAGCGTATCGTCGTCAACGCCAAATGCCAGCGGCCAAGCGTCTGCAATGCCGCCGAGAGCTTGGTGGTGCACCAGGATGCTGCCCCGACTATCTTGCCGCGCCTGGCGCGAGCGCTCATTCGCCGCGGCGTCGAACTGCGGGGTTGTGAGCGGACCCGGCGGCTGATCCCTGAGGCAGTGCCGGCAACTGAGGAGGATTACGCGGCGGAATATCTCAGCTTGATTTTGAGCATCAAGATCGTTGATGATCTGGAAGCCGCCATCCAGCACATCAACCGCTATGGCTCCCGGCACAGCGACGCCATCGTCACCAGCGACCTGGCCGCGGCCCGGCGTTTCACGGCAGCCGTCGATTCCGCCGCCGTACTCGTCAATGCCAGCACGCGTTTTAACGACGGCTACGAGTTTGGCCTGGGGGCGGAGATCGGCATCAGCACCGACAAATTTCACGCGCGCGGGCCGTGCGGCCTGCTTGAATTGACGAGCTACAAGTATATCGTCTATGGTGACGGGCAGATTAGAGAGTAAAATACAAAAGGCCCGCAGTCGTTTCGCCCCGCCGGTATGGACATCATGTTACAAGTCGCGATCCTGGCCGTCCTGCTGACCATGTTGATGGCCGCCGCTTTCTTGCTGGCACGGCACCTCTATCGCCGCGTTGAATCCGTTCAGGACCTGTCCGCGGTTACGCGGCAGCACATTGATCTGCTTCAGGGCGGTCAGCTAAGCGAGACCGCCGTTGAGGCCGCCAAGACACGGTTTCGCGAGCTGCTCGAACGGGGCCAGGCCGACGCCGTCGAAGCCAGCCTGCGTGCGGGCACGCATTTTGCGATCCAGGTGCGCGCCCTGGCCGAAATCGGCACGGACGACGCCGGCCGGATCCTGGAGCGGCAATTGCACCGCCGCCTCAGCGGCGACACCCTGGAACAATCCTGGTACTGGATCGACCTTGCCAACGGCCTGCGCAATTTGCAGCGCGCGCAAAGCCTGCCGCACCTGCTGCGCTGCGCCGAGGCAGGCGGCGACCAGCCCCTGTCGCACTTTTTTGCCGCCGAGACGGTTTGCTTCCTTGGCTTTGCCGGCTATCTCCGCCAGCCGGAAACGCCGCTCGGTAAGACAGCCTTGCGCGTGCTGCACCGGGCACTGGCGGGACTGCGCAGCGGCGTGCAGCCCCAGATGGTGACGGAAGCGCGCCTTGGCGAACTGATCGAGGACCTTTGGGACCACCGTCCCAACCGCGTCAACCCCCTGATCGTCCGGGTGCTTGTCGAGGCCTTGCGGTTCCTGCAGCGCGCCCCCCACGCGGAGGTGTTGCTCAGCGAGGAGCATTACGAGCAAGAAGCCTTTAGCTGGCAAATGTCGCATCTGGCTTCCCTCGAGCCAGCGTTTGCGGCGTACCTTGAGGAAGCGGCGCCTCAGCTGGGAAAGGAACTCGCCGGCGCCTCCGCCGAAGAGCAGCGCGATCTGCTCGCCGCCCTGGCAGACCTGCGCGCCGAGGCGGCGCCGGGCATTCTGTCCTTGCTCGATAACCCTTCTTTTGCCCACAAGGAAGCGGCAATTCATCTGCTGACCTGGTCGCACGACCCACGCGTGGCGACCCGGTTGATGGATTGGGCGTCGCGTTCCATTCAAGTGGCGCGCCGCGCCGGCGGTCGCCGCCTGGCGGAGCAGCCGCGCCGGTCATCGATACCTCGTGAGCTTCCGTATGCCGCCATTCTGCGCGCCTTGCGTGGCCATGCTTCCGAGGAGACAGAGGCATTCCTCTGCCTCGCCGGGCGTGATCGGGATCCGACGTTTCGTACGGCCGCGCTTGGCAGTCTTGGCTGGTGGGAACCGTTGCAGCGCCGCCGCGTGCTCGACTGCCTCCAGGAAGGGCGGCGCGATCCTAACAGCGAAGTCCGTCAGGCGGCTCGCGCGGCCCTGGCGCGGTTAGGCGAGTGCCGCGCCTTGCAATGGTTCCGGCAGGCGCTCGCCGGCCAGGATCCCCAACGCATTCATGAAGCAATTCACACCGTTGGCCATGAAGGGATCTTTCTGCTGTGGCCGGACCTCGATCGCTTGGCGGATACCGATAACGTGGAAATCTCCCTGAGCGCCTGCGAAGCGCTGGAGCGCCTGCGCGAAGATTTGCCTGCCCGTCCAGCCTGAGCGCCTGGCAAATGACTTGAAGAATCTGCGTCCAATGCCGGACACATTTCTGGAAGAACTCCAGCCCAATCAGACCCCCTGCCGATGATGGAAAATGCGTCTGTGCTTCTTCAAGGGCCGATTGGAGAAGCCAGGGAAATGACCCAAGCTGACCAAGCTCATGCCGACAGGGCTAACCTGCATGCAGGTGACGCTGCCAACATCGCTCGTGGCCATCATTTGTCTGGCCGGGCTCCCGGGCTGTCGCTCGGCCTCCGAGCGGCTGCCCTATGCGCGCGATCCGCTGTTGCTCGCCAGGCGGCCGGTGCAGGGCTCTGCCGAAACAGAGTCGCCGGTTCTTCTGGCGTCCGCCGAGCCGCGACCGCCTGCGCTACCGGCGACTGCCTACGTTGCCCTACCGCCCGCGTCCAGGATTGTCCCCCAGCCACCCATGCTCTTGACGGACGCCCCATCCCGCCAACCCGGCGAGCCCGGTAGATTTGCCCTCGCTTCCGAAAAACCGGTGCTGGCCACGCTCATGCCTCGCGTCAAGAGCTCCTCCCCGGTTCAAGCTATCCCCGTCTCCCGGACCCGATCTTCGCCAATTTTTGGCCGCGCTGCTGATTTCTCCTGGCTTCAGGGAGTTCTCGAACGGTCCGAGTCTGGACAATGGCAACTCCGCTACACCAACCAACCGGAAGACGATCCCTGGGACGGCAAGGTGAATCTTGAAGATCATCCGAGCCTGGCAACGCTGCGCGCCGGCGATGCGGTTGAGGTGGAGGGAGCCATCGTTTCCATGCCATCCGACACTTTGGCTTTGCCCGCTTACTGCATTCGCCGACTGGCGCCTCAGTCGGCCGCACGTTTGCAGAATGGCGTCACCGGGAACGATTCCTAGGTCTAGCTTTTACGGCAGACACACGGGCCAGCGCCGGCGGCCTGGCTCAGCTGATTTGCTTTGCTATTCAGACGCGACTTCGCGTATACTTGAGTTCGACCCGCCCGGCAGCATCTTCTTTTCAACACGGATGCTCGGCACAGTGAGTGAGGACTCTCCTTCCATGAGCACAGTGACCAGGCCATCTACGCCGCCACAACCATCGGCCCCGCAAATCGTGGAAGTCCGGCCCAGTCTGCGCCAGCACGGCAAGCAGGCGCCGCGGCGGCGCCGCGGCTGGAGCATTGGTCTGCTGCTGCTCGTCCTGATTCTGCTTGCCGCCGGGGGCACAGCTTTCACGTGGTGGTATTTTCACGAGAAGATCGTGTCGCCCGAAATCGCGGTTCCCGTCCGGCGCGCCATGCTGCCCATCCTGGTCGGCGAACGCGGCGAGCTCGAGAGCGCCAAACAGACCGACGTCCGCTGCGAAGTCGAAGGCTATCAGAACAAGATCGTCACCATTTTGCCGGAAGGCGTCCGCGTCAAGAAAGACGATGTCGTGGTCGTTTTCGACGCTGACCAGCTCAAGCAAAAGTACGCCGATCAAGAAGTCAAGGTGAAGCAGGCCGAGGGCAAGGCCAAGGCGGCCAAGGGCGAGCTGGAAGTCCAGAAGAACAAGGCCGAGACCGATTTTGAAAAGGCCAAGCTCGACTTGACGCTGGCCGAGCTGGACCAGAAGAAATACCTGAAGGGCGATTACAAGGTCGAGGTCGACGACAAGAAAGGGGCTCTCGCGCTCGCCAAGCGAAATTTGCAGGAAGCCAAGGAGAAACTGGAACACCACCAGACGCTCTACAAGAAAGGCTTTATCCCCCTGGAGCAACTGCGCCTCAAGGAAGCCGAACTGGACCAGAAGAAGTATGAAGTCGATCGCGACGAAGCCAAGCTGATGGTGCTCGAAGTCTTCACCAAGGAGCGGCAGCTGACCGAGCTGGACGCCAAGGCCAAGGAAGCCAAGCGTGCCGTCGAGCGCGCCAGGAAAACCGGCGAGGCCACCATCGACAAGACGAAAAGCGACCTGGAAGCGGCCCAGGTCACCGAACGGCTCGAGAAAGCCACGCTGGCCACGCTGCAACGGCAGCTTGATAATTGCACGGTCAAGGCCCCCCAGGACGGCATTCTCGTCTATTCCAAGGAGCGCTGGTACGACGACAACAGCCGCATCCAGGCCGGCTCCATGGTTCACTTTCGCCAGGGCCTGTTCAGCCTGCCCGACCTCAGCAAGATGCGCATGAAGGTGAAGATCCACGAGGCCATGGTCAAGAAAGTCAAGGCCGGGCAGAAGGCCGAGGTGCGTTTGGACGCCTATCCCAACCTCATCATGCACGGCACGGTCAGCAACGTCGCCACCATGGCCAGCATGGACGGCTGGTATGATCGCAGCGTCAAGGAGTATGACACCATCGTGGACATCGACGATCTGCCGCTCGATGCCGGGCTGAAGCCGGGCATGACCGGCGACGTGAAGATACTCGTCAAACAGTTGTCCGACGTCTTGATTGTGCCGGTACAGGCCGTGGGTCAGAAGGAAGGAAGTCATTTCTGTTTCCTGGCCGGACCAAAAGGAATTGAAAAATGCGAGGTCGAGGTCGGCGATAACAACGACAAGTTCGTCGAAATCAAGAGCGGCCTGAAGGAAGGTGAACAGGTCACGCTCGACGCTCGGGCGCGCATTGCCGCGGAGTTAAAGGCCCGCGAGGGCAAAGCGGACGATCTGCCCAAGGGCTTTGGCAGTCAGGCGCCAAAAGCAGAAGAGAAACCGGCGAAAGAAGAAAATAAGCCGCCGAAAGAACAAAGCAAACCTAGTGCTCCCCATACGCCGCCGGCGAAATCCTAATCATGGCTTGCCATCGTACCCTGTCCACGTTGCGCCTTGGACTCAAGAGCATTCGCGTGCATCCCCTGCGCTCGAGTCTCACCGTCATGGGCATTGTGCTGGGCGTGGCGTCGGTGATTCTCATGCTGGCCATCGGCGAGGCGGCGCGCTTCCAGGCCATCCAGCAAATCAAGGACCTGGGGGCCACCAATATCATCGTGCGCAGCGTCAAGCCGGCCGAGGAAGACAAAAGGCAGAACACGCGTCAGTTCATCCTGAACTACGGACTCACCCTGGCCGACATGGAACGCATCGCCGTGACCATTCCGACCGTGAGCTCGGTCACGCCCATGCGCGAGTTTCGCAAGGATGTGCGCTTTCTGGATCGCAAGCTCGACGCGCGCGTGGTCGGCGTCTCGCCTAACTTTTTGCAGATGAATGGCCTGAAGATGAGTCTCGGCCGCTTCGTCAGCGATATGGATGACGAAACCTACGCCAATGTCGCGGTGCTGGGAGCGGAGCTGGCGGAAAAACTGTTCCCCGTCGATGATCCAATCGGCCAACTGGTGCACATTGGCGAGCAGCATTCCTATACGGTTATCGGCGTGACGGAGCAACGCGCGCCCTCGGCGGGGATCGGCAGCAGCCTGTCCGCGCAGGACTTCAATCGCGACGCCTACATCCCTTTTGCCACCGACCAGGTACGCTTCGGCAAGATGCTGATTACGGTCAAAACCGGCAGCCGACAGTTCGAGAAACTCGAAGTCAGCCAGATCACCGTGGCCGTGGACGACATGACCCACGTCAAGAAAACCGCCGACATCATCCAGGGATTGCTCGATCAATACCACATGCAAAAGGACACGTCGATCACCATCCCGCTCGATTTGCTGCAGAAGGCCGAGGAAACGCAGCGCATCTTCACGCTGGTGCTGGGCGCGATTGCTTCGATCTCGCTCGTCGTGGGCGGCATCGGCATCATGAACATTATGCTGGCCACGGTGACCGAGCGGACCCGTGAGATCGGCATTCGCCGGGCGCTCGGAGCCAAGCGCGGCGACATCGGCGCGCAGTTCCTGATGGAGACCGTGGTGCTGTCCAGCACCGGCGGCCTGCTCGGCGTGACCCTGGGCATCGCCCTCTCCTATACCGTTACGCACTTCTTCGCGTTTCCTACCATTGTCCAGCTCTGGTCACCGGTCCTGGCCTTCAGCGTCTCCGTCGCGGTCGGCTTGATCTTCGGCACCTATCCCGCGCGCCGGGCCGCCTACATGGACCCCATCGAGGCGCTGCGGCATGAGTGACTTCGTCTTGACACTACCCCCCGAATATGCCAAAAGCCGGCCCTTAAGCTAGGGAAGGATTCCGCACCGCGTGGCAGGTCGCGTGGTTTCCAGGCGTAGTGGACTCAACATGGCCACGGACAACAAATCCACGAGACCGTCGCTCAGCCCTACCGCTGTTTCTCCCATACCCGGCCAGCTCTGGCAGGTGCCGACATTTGTTCTCGGCGTCCTGGCAATTCTCGGTGTTTGGCTAAGCCGGCCACTCTGGTACGACTCGGATGTCCGCTCCGTGCAGCGCTCCTTGTCCGAGGCGCGCCGGACTTTGGAAAACCCCGCTCCGCCTCCCAACGATCTGGCAGCGCTGCTCACCAATGTGCTCGTCAAAATCGATCGCTTGCCGGCCCGCCGGGCGGAGGCGCACTTCCTGCTCGGCTGGGCCTATGCCCGCCTGGCAGGTCCCGTTACGGCCACGCATACGACCGAGTTATGGCGGCAGGCGCGCGAGCAGCTCGAACTAGCCGAACGGTTCGTCGTGGCCGACGCGGATAACAGCCTTCTTCAGTACCTGCTTGGCAAGGCGTGGTATCAGACCGGGGCCGAGCCCCAGCGCATCATCGCCTACCTGCTGTCCTCGATCGATGCGGCGGCGGACGACCGGGCGGAAGGCTATGAGATGCTAACCCAGGCCTACTTGCGGCTGCCTCAGCCTGATCTGGCCGGCGCCTTGCAAGCCAATCAGAAACAGCTCGATCAGCCGGCGGCCGACGAGAACCGACTGGCCCCGGCACGGCTGCTGCGTGGCGAACTATTGCTGCGCCTGCACGACCGCCAGGAAGCGCGCAAGGTCCTCGCGCGCATTGGCCCGAATGCGCCGCCTGGCATACTTTCCCGAGCGCGGCGGCTGCAGGCGCGCTGTAACCAGGAAGAAGGAGCCTGGGCGGAGGCCGCCGAGCTATGGGAAGCAGTCCTGAACGACCGCGCCAACCCGCCGACCGAGGAAGCGTCACAGATTCTCTATGCCCTTGGTTGCTGCTATCGCAACCTGCACCGGGTTGCGGACGCTGCGCGCGTCTGGGAGCTAATCGTCAAGGTTCCGAGGGAAGAAGGACAGGCGGCGTGCCTGCGGCTGGCGGAGTCCCGGCTGGAGAGCGGCAACCGCGCCCGCGCGCTGGACCTCCTGGAAACCGCCCTCGCCCCAGTGAGCAAACCAGAAGACTACCACAACGGGCTGGTGACCCTGATGGAGGCCAGGCAGATTCTGGAGGCCGGCTGTCGCTCCGGCGAAGAAGCCAATGATTACTGGAATGCCCAGAAGCTGGCGCGACTGCACACACGGCTGGTATCCGTGGAAGCCGGTGAGCTGCTGGTGGCGCGCGTCACCCAGGCCTGGGCCATGTTTTTGCGGCAGCAGGCCGGTAGACAAAAGACCCCCGAAGAAGTGGTCCGGTGCCAGGAGGAAGCCCGCGCCCATTTTCATCGGGCTGCGAAGTCCTTCGAGGCCGCCGGCGAGGCGGCGGCGGACAAGAACAAACAACTGGAATATTTTTGGCAGGCCGCCCTGGATTACCGCGAAGCTCAGGACTTCAACAGCGTGGTCACGGTCCTGGATCGCTATGTCAGCCTCGGGCCCGCACCGGAAAAGCTCGGCGAAGCCTGGTACTGGCTTGGCGAGGCCCATCAAGCGCTGGAGCATGCCGTGGCCGCCATGACCAACTACAAGTCCTGCATCGGCGCCCCGGCCAGCCCGTTCGCCTTTCGCGCACGTTATGAGCTGGCGATGATCGCGCTGCAGCAGGGACACGCCGCCGAGGCGGAGGAAATGCTGCGCCACAACCTGGACCTGATGCGCCGCGAGCCCGACCCCGAAGCGCATGAGAAAACGCTCTACGCCATGGCCGACCTGCTGTACAGGCGCGGCGACTTCGGCCTGGCCGCCTTCCACTGGGAGCAGGCCTTGCCGCAGTACCCCCATAATCCGGGGGTCTTCACGGCCCGGTACCGGCTTGCCACCAGCTACTATCGCCGGGCCCAAGCCGAGGTGAAGAACTTGCCGCTTTATGGTGATGGCAGCCGCTATCAAAAGCAGCAGTATCATGGTTGGCTTGAAAAAGCTGCCGCCAACTATCAGAAACTCGCTGACGATCTGGAAACGCGACGTGTGCAAGCGCGCCTGTCGGCAGATGAAAACGCGATCCTTGCCCAGGCGCTCTTCGGGGTCGCCAACTGCCGCTTCGATCTGGGCGATTATGACCGGGCCATCCGCCTCTACGACAGTCTGGCCAATCGCTACCAGCACCAGGTGGAAGGACTCATCGCAGCCAGGCGACTGTTCTGGTGCTACCTGGGAAACTTCGACCAGGATCCGCAGCACTACAAGGCACAGGCCAGTTTGGAGCGCGTTCAGGTCCTTTTGAATTCCCTGGACGACAAGGCCTGGGTGGGCCGCTCCGACCTAGTGGAGGGCCGCCCTGCGTGGGAAAAGTGGCTCAAGGAAAACCAGGAACAGTTGAACAAAATCCGCAAGATGCCGTAGCCGCTTTGCATCGACCCCCGCACCGATCCGTAGACTGACCATTGTCACCTCCTGGCGCCCGGCCGGCCGTGCGCCGCCTTGACTTTCCTCTTTCCAGACCTAAGCTTGTTTGGCCTTTCTGTGCGCGTCCCCCTCGTATCCATTATTTCTCACAGTCCCGTCCCAAACTTTGGACCGGCGGAGGCGAACATGCTCGAGCAACTGCAGACATGGTGGCAAAACACGACCCCGGAAATCAAAGCTGCTGTCCAGGAGGGGGGCTGGCTGCTGCTCGCGCTCGTGGGCGGCTATTTTGTCGGCAGCGTCGTGGCCCGCGCCTTGCGCGCCAAGAACTTCGACGCGGCCGTCCGCCTGTCTACCTCGTCGCTGGGGGCTAACCAGCACGAATTCACGCCGACCTGGGCCGCGGGCATGCTGGTGCGGCTGACGGTCTGGGCGGGGGCCGGTTCCTGGCTGTGCCATCGGCACGGCCGGGAGGACCTGGCGGCCACAATCGGGATGGTTATCAATCGGACCTGGGCCTTTGCTGCCATCGTGCTGGCCGCCTTGACGGTCGCCAGCCTGCTGGCGCGGCGTTTGATGGAGTGCCTGCACGGCCCGGCCAAGCCGGGCGGGGACGCCTGGGCGCGCAACGGCAACGGGGCGCAGCGCTGGGATGCGGCGGGCGCCGTGGGCGCGGGCGTCTATTTGGTGGTGGTGCTGCTGGCGCTGCTGTTCACGGCCGATGTATTCGACTGGCCGCTGACACGCACCTCGGCGCTGGCGCTGTGGGAATTCGCGCAGCACCTGCTCGTTGCCGTGGCCGCCTTATTTATCGGCGCCCTGGGCGCCCGCTGGGCGCGCGATCTGGCGACGGGGGACGGCGCGGCCACGCCGGAAAAACGCGCGGGGCAATACACGGCCGTGGGCATCATGGCCGGCACGACGGTCCTGGCCGTGCTTGTGTTGCTCTCGGGCGCCGGCGTGCTGATCGCCCTGACGACCCTGGCCGTCCTTGGCGTGCTGCTCTGGCTGGGGCGCGGTTATCTGCCGGACGTGGTGGCGGGGTTGCAATTGCGCGCGCAAAAAGTGCGCGAGGTCTACCTGGATGGCGAGGCCTGGCAGGTGTCGCAGGTGGGTTTCCTGACGACGCAGGTCTGCCGGGCCGGCGAATTCTGCCGGGCGCGCAACCGGCTGGTGCTGGAAGCCCGCATGCACGCGGCGCCGGCGCGGGCTGTTTCGCGCTAGCCGCCAGACGGCATTGGGCGGAACCAAGCACACCAGTCGTTCACTAGTTTGGAGCGCCGACGTCCCCGAGCAAGGATTTAAGTTCGACGTCGGTAAGCTCGTTGACAAATTCACAACCGAGACGCCAGCCTATCTGGGCCTCTCGACGCACATTGGTGATACGTGCCAACAACTGGCGCTCCTGATCCCAGCCCGGCAGCAGCGGGGTAACGGCAACGACGGTTTCCACCTCGTAAGGGCGCTGGGTAACCAGAGCGATGCCGTGCTGGGAAAGATTGACCGTTTTGCCGAGCAGCCAGGTTTCCCCGCCTTCGAGCTCGCCTCTCTCATCGTCGATGCTGGTGTAGTAACACTTGATCCGGCAGTAGTAGCGCAGCTCGGAACGGCATTTCTTGAGAAGCGCCTCGGAACGCGCGCTGTCAGAGGATGCTGCCCTGTCGTCCATGGTTGCGACTCACGAAGGAATTTAGCTGCCGCGCATGAAAAGCTTAGGTCGCAATCAACAGGTATGCAACCCTCTCAATCGGCTTGACGGTAACCTCGAATTCTGCATCGGAGCCACCAAGATGGCCGCATGGCCATCTTGGAGCGTCCGCGGGCGGTGATCAGCAGTGCCGCTGGTTTCAAGGACCGTATACTTCTGCATTGCCAATGTCATACTGGTCGCTGGCGGACCGGTTCAATTCTTGATCTCATTGCCGTTCGCATCCGTCTTGTCGTTGATAAAGGCCCAGAACCAGTCCTGGCCCTGGTTGCCATACATCAAATCGTTGGAGCCGTCGTCGCAGATGGTGTTGAGATTGTAGGCAAACAAGCCGTCGACGCCGCCGTTGCGCAGGTCGATGATGCGCTGCGCGTAAGTTTCGGCACTATTCCAGATCGCCATGGAGCCCAGGACAGAATCCAGATCGCCGGAGTACTTGAAGGTGCCGCCGATGAGGAGATCGTCGCCCTTGCCGCCGTTGAGGGTATCGGAGCCGAGACCGCCGACCTCGATATCGCGCCCGCCGCCGCCGTAGACGACGTCGTTGCCGTCGCCGCCGTCCATGAACGAGTTGCCGCCGCCGCCGGTCAAGGTGTCGTTGCCGGCGCCGCCATAGAGCACAGCGTCAATGGTGACATTCGGGCTGATCGTGATGGAGTCGTTGCCGTCGTTCCCGTAAACGATAATGCGGCCGATCGTGCCGGCGGCGCTGGTGATGATGAACTGGCCCTTATCCACGCCGTTGATGACGACATCCAGATAGGCAGTGGTGCTGCCTGGTTTTACCAGGATGGTGTCGTCGCCATTGCTGCCGCCGACAAAGAGGGCGAGCTGGCTGGCATTGGACGGATCGGCCGCGACGTAGACCTGGTTCAGGGTCACATCCGTGGAGTTGGACACGATCGAGCTGGCGCCCACGGGAGCGACGGCGGGAGCCAGAGCCAGCGGCAGGGCCGTACCGCGGTCGTCCTCGGGGCTACCCTGGGTGTCGCGGTGAGTGCCCGGAGTATTTCCGGCCTGCGGATCGCGCGGGCCGCCGTGGTTGGCCTGCCATTGCGGATCGCTCTGCGTGAATAATCCCAGCTCGCCGTTCGGCTCGGTCATGGTCTGATCGGCGCCGCTCTCTTGCCCCAGGGCGAACAGGAAGTCCCGAACGTGCGGAGCTGGCGAGCGGTACACGGTCGGTTCGCCGAAGGGGCTGAATGGCACCAGGTAGGTGTTGAACTCGCCACCCCAATCGAACATGCGGTCGCCGCCGGTGTTGGCGATCATCACGTCGAGGCCGTCGCCGCCGTAGACGAAATCCCGGTCGGCGAACTGCGGGATGTCGGGCTGGTTATTGAGCCCGCCGTTGGTGTCAAGATTGTCATCAGCGTTGATCTGGTCGTCGCCCTTGCCGCCGAACAACCGATCGTTGTCCGTGCCGCCGACGAGCCAGTCATTGCCGTCGTCGCCGAAAACCCGGTCCTTGCCGTCGTCGATCTTGGTGGCTGCCTGGTTATTGGGGTCGGTGTAGGCGTCGAAGTTCAGGAAGAAGTTGTTGATTTTCGTAAACGGGTTGTTGGCATCGTAGGCGGCGAGCTTGCGTGTGGTGGGGTCGTAGCCGAGCGGGTTATTAGGATCAACAGCCGTGCCGTTGAAGTTGACCGTGTAGCCGCCGTGAGCATAGAAGCCCGCGCCCACGGGGATTTCGTTGTACCAGGCGGCCTGGGCCTCGGCGCCGCTGATGGCGTCGTCGCCGGCGCCGCCATGGATAAAGTCGTCCCCGCCGCCGCCGTAGATCAGATCGTTGCCGCCCGCCGTGGGCACTAGCAGGTGGGCTTCGGAGTTGATGCGCCCGGTGATATAGATCCAGGCGCCGACAAATGGACCGGGCAGCGTAATATCAACCTGGGCATTGGCCGTGGTGACACCGTAGAGCGGCTCAGTGAGGCCATTGCGACTGATGACGAAGCGGCCATCGTCGCCCAGGATGCTGTCCTCGCCGGTGCCGCCGTAGATGCGGTCGTTGCCGGCGCCGCCGATTAGTTGATCGTCCTGGCCTTCGCCAAAGACGACATCGTTGCCGACCTCGCCGTGAATGATATCGTCGCCGGCCTCGCCATGCAGCAAGTCGGCAGCACCAAGGTCGCTGGCTGAGCCTGTGCCCGGCGTGTAGTCAAGCAATTGGATGGAACGCGGGATAATGCGTAATGTACCGGCATAGTTGTCATAATTGAAAGTGAGGAAGGCGCCGCTGCTCACGCCATTCGTGCCCACGATGCGATAGATGTTGCCATTATCGCCGAGGATCACGTCGGCGTCGCGGGCATGGCCGCCGATGGTCGTGTCGCCCATGGTGCCACGGGCGACGTCGGTGCCGGCCCCGCCGAAGACAGTGTCCGAGCCGTCGCCACGCTGGTCCGGAGTGGTTAGCCCGAACAAGTTGGAGCTACCGCCGATCATGTCATCCTGGCCGAGGCCGCCGTACATGATATCGTTGCCGCCGTTGCCTTCCAGGTAGTCATTGCCGTCCGTGCCGGCGCCGGCAAAATCCGCGACCGACGGATGCGTGGCATCCACGGTGAGAGAAACCGAGCCGTCGCCCTGCATGATGTCGTTGCCAAGCTCGCCGAACATCGTATCGTCGCCGGCGCCGCCGGCCATGTAATCGTCTCCGTGGGTAAAGGCCGGGGAGCTAGTACTGGAATTATCAAACAGCGTAACATCGCGGCCGACGGCGCCGCTGGGATTAAGCTGAGCCGCGGCCGTAACGGCGCTCGAGCCGTCCGGGTTGTACAGAGTCGTGCCGGACAGGGCCCGATCCAGCGGACTGATGACATCGCTGCGGCGGATGACCGAGGCATTGTCGCCGGCGAGCACATCATTGCCGGTGCCGCCGTCCATGGTATCGTTGCCGTCCGCCCCGCCGGGGACGTTATGGCCGCCGATCAGGTCGTCGTCGCCGGCCTCGCCGTAAAGCAGGTCATTGCCCTGACCGCCCAGAATGGTGTCGTTGCCGGCATTGCCATGGATGGTGTCATTGCCGCCACCGTCGGCCTGGCCGGTGTTAATCGAAGTGAAGTTACGGTTAGAGGGCAGCGTGAGGTCGATC
>DASZFN010000887.1:0-3461 GCA_035939715.1 Gemmataceae bacterium
GGCGCCGACCCAAACGCCAGGAACGACCGGCAACGGACGCCGCTGCATCGGGCTGCCGACAACGGCCATGCCGACCTCGCCCGCCTGCTGATCGAGAAAGGAGCCGACGCAAACGCCAGGGACAAATGGCAGGAGACGCCGCTGCATATAGCGGCCGGGAACGGCGATACCAACCTCGTGAGCATTTTGGAGGACGCCGCCAGGGACAAACCAGGCCATGCCGCCCGCGTCGCCACGCGCCGGGGCAATGACGAGCCGCAGAGGAACCAATGACCCCACAAGAAACCAACGAAAGGCTCTTTGAAGACGCACAAAACGGCAAGCTTTACCAGGCGAAGGCGGCCTTGGCCGCAGGCGCCGACCCAAACGCCAGGGACCAATGGCAACGGACGCCGCTGCACTGGGCTGCCGCAAACGGCCATACCGAACTCGCTCGCCTGCTGATCGAGAAAGGCGCTGACCCAACCGCCATGGACAAATGGCAGAACACGCCGCTGCATTGGGCTGCCGCGAAAGGCCATACCGACATCGTGAAACTGTTGGAGGAGGCCGCCAGGGACAAACCAGGCCATGCCGGCCGCGTCGCCAAGCGCCGAGGCAATGACGAACCGCAGAGGGGCTGATGCCCACTCCCGCCCCTTAACGCCGCCCCCAAGGGAATCGCGGCATCAATCAACATCATCTCCGAGTGCAGGCCGGGACCGGCGCTCGGCTGCATTATCCCTGGCTCTGCAACGCGACCGCCGAGACTGGCGTCGGCGGTTTGTCTTGCCAGAAGCTCTGCGTCCGGCAAGGCTCGCTCCTCCTTCGCCACCCGGAACAACCTCAAGCTCTCCGCGACTTTCCAGTACGTGGAAAGTGAGCATTTCTGCGAGCTTGAAACAGAATTTTGAATGACAGGCGTCTCCCCTATGCTCTGCATAGGCCAAGTTTCCCGGGGAAAGCCGGGCCGACGCCTTCTCACGCGAGCCGCGAAATGGCATCCGCGTACACGCGGACAACACGATATGCGGCTACGGGTTTGATAATGCATACCTGCGCTGTCAGAAGCTCTCTTCGGCAGTATGCACGCCTTCCTGAAGGCGAAGACGGGTTGATGGTGCGTGAGGCTGGACTCGAACCAGCACTAAGCGAGTCTTAAAGTCGCTGCCTCTGCCGTTGGGCTACTCACGCATTTGGCGACTTCGGAACGGCTCGAACCCTCGACGATCCAGCTAGAACCCGGATGCTCTCTCCGATCGAGCTACGCAGCCCGAAGTAATTTACGTTGCGCTGTGTAAATGCCGTCTCAAGATTGCGGGATTGGTGGGGCGGGACGGAATTGAACCGTCGGCCTGCGGCTTATAAGGCCGCTGCTCTAACCACTGAGCTACCGCCCCGTGTGGGGCGGATATTCGAGAAGAACTTTCCATGCCCGATCAATTGCACACACTGGAGCCTAAGTCAACACCTTTTTGAGGGTGATGAGAGGACTTGTGCAACCGTGCGCATAGGGGCTTCCATCCGTTCCCCGGCTGGCCAGCTTGCCTGCAAGCCTGCCGTCCTGCTGTCTTGCAAGCAGGCTTACCTGCTGGCTGGCTTTCATGCTTTCATGCAAGCCGAGTTGCTGACCGGCTTGCCTGCAAGTCGTCCAGCAGGCCGGATGCACATATTGCTTGCCAGCAAGAAAGAAGCGGTGTAGTGTCGGCGCGTGATTATTGTTATCGCCAATTCAAAGGGCGGCGTCGGTAAATCGACCATCGCCGTCCATCTTGCCGCCTGGCTCCACGAGCAGGGCCGCACCGTCACGCTCGCTGATTGCGACACGCAGCATTCTTCGTCCGAATGGGCGCAGGAGGCCATTCCCGACGTGACCGCCGTCCGACTGACCGACCCGGATGAAATACTCGATTGCCTGCCAACCCTGGCCCAACACGCCGACTTCGTTGTCGCCGATGGGCCGGGCAGCAATACGGAAACGAGCCGCGCCCTCTTATTGCGCGCCGATCTCGCCATCGTTCCCTGCAAGGCGAGCATGCTGGAAGTGCGGGCGCTGGCCCAGGCCACGAACGTCCTTCGGCAAGCGCAGGACATCCGGGGCGGCCATCCCGAAGCGTGGATAGTGCTGAGTATGGTCGGCAAGAATTACCGGCTGACCCAGGATATGAAAGACGCGGCAAAGGCCCTGGAACTTCCGCTCGCCAGCAGCGCGTTGACGCTAAAGCAAATCTACGCTGACGCGCCCGGCCAAGGGGCCGTCGTGTGGGATCTCGGTTCTCGCGGCAAGGACGCGACTGCCGAAATCGACGCTCTATTTCGCGAGCTGTTGCCGAGCGCGGTCGCCACGACGACGCGTCGCAAAACCACGGAGGTCGCCGGATGACGACAAAGGATCGTAGGTCGCTTGTCGAGGGCCTGAGCACGCCACCAGTTCAGCGAGCCGCGGAGAAGCAATTCGTATTCGCCGAGAAAGTGACCGCCTCAGAGCCGTCACAGCCCACCGCGCCTGCGGCGCAGACAGTCGTCGTCAAAGCAGCCCCCGTGACCGAAGTTACCCGCGTCCCATTCACGACAAGACTCCGGACCGACTTCGCGGCTGCACTCAAACGCGCATCTCTCGAACGACAGCTCAGCAAGACTACGCCGAACACTCTCCAGGACATCCTTGAGGAAGCCCTGGAACCGTGGCTGATAGCCAACGGCTACCTGAACTGAGGCTGAACTGGGCATGATCAAAGATCCTTCAAGACTGACACTTACAAGACACCAGCAACGGCTTCTCGACACTTCGACTGCCATCCGCAATGCCCCGCCAGACCGAATCAATTTCCTCCACGCGGTCCAGTGCCAGTGCGGCATCCCCTACAAGAACCCTGGCGAGGGTGTACTCCAATGGGATCGCAAGCAAGGCAAGGCTTCTCTTCGCATCGAGGCGGGGTCCGCCATTGATCCAAGCACAGGGGATTTCAAAAGGCTGGGATTGCCTTATGGCGAGAAGCCCAGACTTGTGCTGATTCACCTTGCGACGGAAGCAGTTCGCACCGATTCTCCGGTCGTCGATGTTGAGGAATCCATGACCGCATTCGCCCGCTCACTTGGCCTCGAAACAAACGGGCAGCAACTCAAGTCACTCAAAGACCAGCTAGCTCGCCTCGCAGCGGCGACCGTGCGCATGGGTGTCGTGGAAGAGGGAAGGGCCGTCCAGGTCAATACGCAATTTGTCAGCGCCTTCGACCTTTGGTTCCCCAAGCAGCCCGATCAGCGCGTTCTATGGCCGTCGACAGTTCGCCTTAGTGAGGAGTATTTTCGGAGCTTAGGCCAGCACGCAGTTCCGCTCGACAACCGGGCGGTTGCCGCGTTGTCCTCCTCGTCCATGGCCCTCGATGTTTATGTCTGGCTGGCCCAACGACTGCATCGGGTTCCCGTTGCTAAGCCGCAATTTATCGCCTGGACTTCCCTTCACGAACAGTTTGGGCAGGGAT
>DASZFN010000888.1:0-3853 GCA_035939715.1 Gemmataceae bacterium
AGCGCCGGAATCCAGCAGAGCATCGCGCGTGAATTGGCCCGGCTTGAATTTCGGATTGAGCTGAACATCCCGGAACATGTAGTCGCCGATCACCTTCCCGCCTTCGCCCTTGAGCACCACGCCGGTCTGAAGCCAGTTTTCCTTGTCGAAGTAAAACATGCCTTCCATGATGCCGTCGTCTTCCGGTTTGTCATTGGTGCGCCGCAGGGCCCAGCACAGGCGGTCGCCGGTTTCCTTTACCTTGCGGATGCCGAGATATTCGACTTTCAGGGCGCCCCGGTCGCGGGCGGCCTTCCAGGCTTTCAAGGTTCTTTCCATGGAGTTCTTGAAGCCGAACGTGTCCAGCGTGTAGCGGCCGGACTGTTTGGCATCGGCACCGTCCACGTCGCGCGACACGACCTTGACCAGGGCGCCCGCCAGGCCGCTTGGGTGCGCGATCATCTTGTTGTCGTTCTCCCCCTGGACATAGAGCGCGGAGTCCGCCTTGCGCGCCCCGCGCACCCAGTGCATGAACACGCTGTGAGGCTTGGCCCGAAAAGCGACTTCAGTCTCTTCGCTCGGCATCAGTTTGCCGTCGATACGCTCCTGCTTTTGCAGGATGCAGGTGAAGCCCTCGATGTGCTGCTCGTCGTATTTCTGCAGGCACTTCTCCAGAAAGGCGACCGGATCCTCCACCGGCAACGGATCGTGCGAGACAATCCCCGGCGGCACGCGATGCTCGGACGGCGCGACCTCAGGCCGATTCGGAGCGAGAATCAAGCAAAGGGGCAAGCAAAAAATGAGCCGGTACATCTGGGCGCCTCCTTCTCTGAAGGAAAAGCTGTCTCTAATGACAGTCTACTGGCAGCCCGAAAAAGGGACAACGGAAGCAGCGTTTTGCTGAACGCGGACGGCTCCGCAAGCTGGAGCATACGCTATAGACTGGCTGAATTGTCGCGGCCGCGATGGCAGGCATGACAGGCAAGCTGCCGAATCCTTGCCGGCTGAAACGGTCGTGCGGGCTCTGCTGCCGGTTTTTTCGATTGCCGCTCCGCGGTCCGAATAGTCTTCTTCACCCTGGCTGTAATACGATGCACCAGACGATCGTGAATTGGTCCGCTGCTCCTTCACGCGTGGATTGGTTTATGTCAAGGGTTTCGTCAGCCTCTTGCCTATTCCCCGCCATTGCTGTAGTCGTTGCCGGCTGCGCGACGCCGCCTCAAGTGCGCCAACCGCCAGGCGTCTTGCTGGCGCCGCGCGGCGTGGTATTCGTCGCCGACGGCGCCGGCGGCGGCGATGGCACAACGCGGGCTTTCCGGCGCGCCCTGGAAGAAGAAGGCGTGCCATTGTCGGTCGAGGGGTTCAATTGGTCGCACGGCTTTGGCCGCTATATCTCCGATGAGCGTGATAGTAGTCACGCGCGCGAACGCGGCCGAGAGCTGGCCGACCGGGTCGCAAGCTACCGCGGCCACGCTCCCAATGGCGAGGTATATCTAGTGGCTCATAGCGCGGGCTCGGCGGTGGTTCTGAATGCTGCCGAAGCGCTGCCGCCCAACAGCATCAATCGCATTATCCTGTTATCGCCGTCGGTATCGGCCGACCGGGACCTGCGCCCGGCGTTGCGCTGCGCCCGCGACGGCGTCGATGTCTTTTGCAGCCGCATGGATTGGTTCTATCTGGGGTTTGGTACAAGTGTTTTTGGCACCTCCGATGGCCGTTGGCGGGCCGCCGCCGGACGCATTGGCTTCCGCACCAAGGTGGAAGAACCGGGAGACGCGGCTCTCTATACGCGGTTGCGGCAACACCCCTGGGATCCGGCCGTCGAGTGGACGGGCAATCACGGCGGACACTATGGCGGACACGAAAGCAGCTTTCTGCATGCTTACGTAGTGCCGCTCTTCACGACGCGCTCTCCGATTCCCGCGAGTGGTCCGACCGGCCAGATCAATGTGCCGAGTTATTAGCTGGTTCCTCTCCCTGGTTGGGTGCCATGCTTTCGCGGCCCCGGCAACACATGCCAAAGCGGGCAAATCATGCTGGGGCCGCGAACGCATGCCACCCTTGCAACCAACTGCTGTCCTCGCACGCGGACCTGGCCAAGAAGCTGGAGGCCCTGGAGAAGAAGTACGATGTCCAGTTCAAGGTGGTGTTCGATGCCATCCGCCAGTTGATGAAACCGTCGGAGAAGCCGAAAGGGCGCATCGGCTTTCGGACCGGTGGGGAACGTGGAGATGCATGAGGCGAATGGCGCAGGCCGAAGGCGACGCCGCTGTTTATTTCATCGACGGATCTGTCAAACGACACGTAACGACTCCTGACATCAAGGTATCTTCCGGTCCTCCAGAAAGAGGTCGAAATTCCATTCGGCTTCTTGACGGCCGCCTCTGCTGAGAAGTCCAAGCTAACTGCAAATAGCCGGCCGCTCTTGGCCGGCTCGCCGACTCCCGAGAAGGAGGATGCGACCGGTTGTCCTTCCTCCTTGGCGAAAAAATCCGCGCGCCTGCGCAGGTCAAGTCCGTTGCTCCACCGTTACCGGTTGGCCGTCCGAGATTTCCGACAGGTCGCCGTCAACGACAGCCTCGGTGCCGTCGAACGCTACCCACACTCCTTCAGACGAGCCGGGGAAATGGACGAGCTTCCCTGTCACCTCAACCCAGGAGCCGTCGCTGACGCCGGTCTGCACTGGGGTCCGGACGGCCTTGCCGTCTAGCGCCAGGTAGCAATAGGTCTGGTTGCCGATCTGGGTGACGGCCGACACCGGCAAGGCCTGGACATTGGGTCGTTCGATTTCCACCGAGCCATAAGCGTACATACCGGGGAGGAAGTTCGCTTTGGGGTTGGGCAGGTCGATCTGGGCCGTGAGCGTGCGGCTGGTGCTGTTGAGCGCCCAGGAGGTCCGCGTCACGCGCGCCGCGAACTCGTGGTTGGCCAGCGCCGGCACGCGCACGCGGGCGCTAGTCCCCGCAGCGACATAGGCGGAGTCGGCCTCCGGCACGCCGACGATGAACAGCACCGGGTCGATGCGGTTGACCACGTACAGCGGCGTGGCCCGGCTGGGCGCCACCCCCAGGGAAAAGGCGCCTTGGGAAGGGTCCCCGGACGCGGGCGTCACGAAGTCACCGAGGTTCACGTTGCGGGCCAAGACAATGCCGTCGTAGGGCGCGGCAATCGTCAGGTAGCCAACCAGCGCTGCCAGCCGGCGCTCGTCCGCGATCGCCACATGCACCCGCGCCTCGGCGGCGCCGATATCGACCTTGGTCCTCTCCTGGGTGGCCATCGCGGCCAGGCGCTGGGCGTCGCGGGTCTTGACCGCTGCCCGCGAGGCCTCCAGCGCCGCCTGGCTCGACTTCAGTTGCCGCTGCGTCTCCTCGAGAACCTGCTGGTCCACCACCTTTTCCGCAACCAGGCTGGTCAGCCGCTTGACCTCACTGTCCCAGCGCTCCACGTCGGCCTGGTAGCGATTCACGTCGGCCCGGGCCTGGGCGACCGTCTCGGTGGCCGCCGTGACGTTGCGCTGGGCGACCAGGTGCTGCTTCTGGGACTGGTCTACCAGGGCCCGGTCGAGCTCGACCTGGGCCTGCATCTGCTGGTGCTGCGCGACCAGCTCGGGGGCCATCAACTCAACCAGCGTCGTCCCTTTCTTCACCCGGTCGCCGATGTCCACGTTCCACTTCTGGACGAAGCCGGATACCTTCGCGTAGAGCGCGGTGCGCTCGTACGCTTCGATCACGCCCGGCTGCTCGACCGTGCGCACCACCGTCCGGGGCTGGACGTGGACCACCTTGACCGCCGGGTCGAGGCTGATGGGCAACGCGGGAGACGGCTTCGGACCGGAGCAGCCGGTCGCCAGGAGCAGTGACAAGGTGACAAGGTG
>DASZFN010000889.1:0-3908 GCA_035939715.1 Gemmataceae bacterium
CGTGCGCAACGGGATTGGCCGTTTGCGTCCCCTCGTCCTTCGCAGGCTGGCTACCGAAGGTCGATTCGTGCATGGACCACCCAGGGCAGGCGTGATGGAACGGAGTAAGCCGAGGCGCACAATTATCGCACGGATGCGCAGCGACAAGCAAGTAGCAAGCTGGACCTTGGTCTTGTCCAATCTTTCCGGAAAGCATACCATTTTCGCTGTTTTCCACCGCACCTTACGATGCACCGGCTGCACGCATCCTTCTTGAAGGGAATGGAGACCCTGTCATGCGCAAGATCTGGCTGCTGGTTTTCTTTTCGGCTGCACTTACCAGTCTGCATCTCACGGGATGTTCCAGGAAGCCCGTGCCCCGTCTCGAAGGCGCCGACATTCCCGCTGATCCTGTGGCGGTGGCGCCTTCCGGCGCGTACGCTGCTTCTGCTGCCACAAATATTTCCGGAGCAGAGAACGCGGGCGCACCGCTGATGGTTCCCGTCGCGCCTCCGGAGCCGGCGGCTCAGGAGAAGTACGATGCGGCCTTGCTCGAGGCGCTTAACTATGTCGCGGAAAAGAAATACACCGAAGCGCTGGTAAGCCTGGGCGTCGCCAAGGCCGCGCAGAATAGCGACCAGGTCCAGCAGGAAATCGACAAGGTCAAGGGCTTGATCGCCCAGCAACTGGCCGCGGAGCAAACGGCCCAGGACATCAAGACGGTAATCACGGACGGCAAGGCGGAAGATGCCGCCACCCTGGCGACGGCAAGCTTGAAGCAGTACGGCGCGGGCGACAGCGCCGACCAGTTGGCGCAGCTCAAGCGGCAAGCGGATGCGCTCACGGCGGTGGACGTGCCGGATTACCGTGCCCGGCAGGAGCGGTTTCGCCGCGAGGGAGAAGCCGCGCTCGCCGAGAAGAACCTGCGCGCTGCCGCCCTGGCCTTCGATCAGGCTCTCCAGTGCGGCGAGGATGCCGGCCTGCGCCGTCAACTCGAAGAGCTTCAAGCGGCGCTCGGGCGCTACGACGACAATCGCCGCCGCGCTGCCGAGCTGCGCCGCGATCCGGCCCACCTGGAAGAAGCGCTGGCCGCCTTGCAAGAGGCGGCGAAAGCCTGGGACACACTGCAGGTCCGCGAGGAGATGGAATTGTACGCGCTGGCGCTGTCGAAGCGGCGCAGCACGATCAGCGTGGCCGACTTCGAGGTTCGGGGCGACCTGGGGATCGCCTACGCCGGGCGAAGCATTGCCGAGGAACTGCTGCCGGCGTTTCGCTGCCGATTTGACCTGGTGGAGCGTGGCCAGCTCTCCAAGGTGATCGATGAATTGCGCCTCGATAGCAGCGACCTGGCCGGCAACGCGGAAGGCCGCCGCGAGCTCGGCCGGCTGGCCCGCGTGCAGTATCTCGTCGTGGGCAGCGTGAGCCCGTTGTGCGGCATCACTGTGAACGCTCGGCTCGTGGAAGTGCGCAGCGGGCTGATTGTGCAAACGGCCAAGATGGTGGCGCGCTCTCCGGTGGAAATGCTGCGGCTCATGCCGCAACTGGCCAACCTGCTCATGATGACGGACGAACAGAAGATCGCTTACGAACAGCAACTCGTGCAACAAAGCCCAATCGTGGTTCAACCTGTGGTCGAAGCGCCGCTGCCGCCCCCACCGGTCTTCGTGGAAGGCCAACCAGTGCCGCCGCCCATTCTCGTTTACAATCCACGCCCGCCCGCGGTCGGCGGCCTGGTCATGGCGGATCTCGAAGCCGTGCCTTCCGGCGGCTCGGGCATTTCAGCTGAGTTCAGCGTGGAGCGCGAGGGGCCGGTCAAGCGCAGCTTGCTGCAGGTTGCCGTGTCGCTCGGCGACAATCTCTTTCGCCGTGGGCGCTATCAGGAAGCGCACCGCCATTTCGAGCTGGCTTTGAGCATTTCGCCGCACGAGGTGGACCTGCGCGTGCGTCTGGAACGCTGTCAGCCGCACCTGCCGCCTCCCCCGCCGGTGGTCGTAGTGGCGCCGGCGCCGGTCATTGTCGTTGCCCGGCCGCGGATTGCCGTGCTCAACTTTGTCGTGAACGCAGACCCGGGCCGTGCGCCGCCCGGGTTCGGGGACTGGGCGGCCGATCAGTTAGCCTCGTACTTCGTGCCGGCCTATGAGGTAGTCGATCGTGGCGAGCTGTTCTGGTACATGGGCCGGCTTGGCCTGACGGTCCGCGATGTGGCGACTGATGCCGCCGCGCGCCGCTGGCTGGGCCGTGCCATGAACGTGCGCTTTTTTGCCTTCGGCATCGTGCAGCAGACGGCGAGCTTCGACGTTTCCACGCATGTCGTGGACGCGGAGTCCGGTGCCAGGCAGGGCCTGGGCAGCATTCACGTGCAGGATCAACAGGACCTGAAGCTGCGCATGGCCGAGCTGGCCCGGCAAGCACAGACCGGCCCGGCCGAACGAGAGCGGCTGCAGCGCGAGGCGCAGGAAAATGAACGGCAGCTCAATCAGGTCCGGCAGTTCCTCGCGCAGGGGCAGACAGCCCAGGCCATTCAGGTGAGCCAGGCCTCCTTGAGGAAGAATCCCAACGATGTCGGCATGCAAGCGCTGCTCGCCCGGGCCGAGCAGCAGGCGCAGGCGGCCGCCCTGGCTGTCGCGCGGCAACAAGCGGAGCAGCAACGGCAGGCCCAGGCGGCGGTCTTGCTGCGGCAACAGCAGCAATTAGCGCGCGCTGCCGAGGCCGCGAAACAAAGAGCTATTCAGGAATCGACGGCGCGCACCGAGGCGGCCAGGCGCGCCCAGGAGCAGCAGCGCCAGGCGGCGCACGAGCGCCTGATGGCCCAGGGAAAGGCAGCGCTTCAGCAGCAGAATGCTCAACAAGCCCTGCAATACTTCCAGAGTGCGGTCGCCATCCGACCCGGCCCTGACGGCGATCAGGCGCTCGCGGAAGCGCGCGCCCTGGCTGCCAGGAACGCCCAGGCGCAGGCGGCACAGGAGCAAGCGCGGCGCGCCGCCGAGCTGCAAAAGCAAAAGGACGCGGACCTGGCCCGCGCCCGCGCCGTGGTGGACGAGCAACGCCGCCGTCAACTAGCGGAGGCCCAGGCACAGCGTCAAGCACAGGAGACGCGCGATCAAGCCGCGGCGGCTAAATTCGCCGACCAGGGCAAGAAGCTCCTGGCCCAGAGCAACTTCGATGCCGCCGTGACTTCCTTGCAGGCCGCCCAGCGCCTGCACAAGAGCAGCGAGATTGAAGGCCTCATTAACCAGGCCGTCGCGCAATCCGCCGCCCAGAAGCAGGACGCCAGGGCGCGGGCCGACCAGGCCCGCCGTGTCGCCGAGGAAAAGACGCGCCGCGATCAAGCCGACACGACCGCGGCAATGGCCCGGCAAAAGCAGCTTCAGCAACAAGCGGAGGCCCCCAGGAAGATAACGGCAGATGCTCACCCCGCTATACCAAAAAATCCTCCTTCTCCGGTCAGGCCGCCGGCGACCTCACCGCAGCTCAAGCCTTCACCCGCGCCAAATGCCGCCACGCTCTACGCCACGCAAATGCAACTGGCTGCCGCCCTGGACAAGCAGCAGAAGTATGCGGACGCCGCGAACGCGTATCAGACGGCGCTCAAGCTGATGCCTGGCGACGTGAAGGCGATGATCGGCCTGCACATGGCCGCCGGCCAAAAGGCGCTGGCAGCACGCCAGTTCGCCGACGCGGCCAAGGAGTTTGAAACGGTGCTGCGTGTCAGTCCGAACCATCCCGAGGCAACCAAGGCGCTCAAGCAGGCGCGGCAGGGCCGGCCGTGAGCTTCAACATGGCCATTGAGTTTGCCATCTATGGAGAAGGTTTTGTCAAGCCCGTGGTGCAAGGAATAGACAACAGAAGTCTGCGCACATCCCCGTCGCCGTCGGCGTCGGTCGATCTGCCCTGTCTCGCCGGCACCCAGGTTTCGAGCTGTGCCTTCT
>DASZFN010000890.1:0-2795 GCA_035939715.1 Gemmataceae bacterium
TTCGTGATACGCGGGAGGCAGGTGCAGTCCACGCACTTTGATTGCGCCTGGCATGGCTTCAATCCGTCTCGACGCGGCCGCCAGGGTCCATGCCGCGGCCGGCGAACCCATGGATTGCCAGACGATGACAAAGAGAATGGCGGAAAAGGGCTACCAGGCAGCGACGAGCAACACTGCGTCCATTTCGACAGGCAGCGGATCCTTCCGAACTTAGGCGCGTGCGCGCACTGAATTCCCAATTCTATGTGAACTCTTGACCACTGAACAAAAAGTATGTATAGTTTGCGGCGACATCTCGGTGATGTCAGCAGCGGAGCCGCTCAGCTGGGAATTCAGGGCGGCTCCGGCTGCTTTTTTATGCCGACGACGTGGCTTACTTTAGGCGTTTCCAGGCTTCCAGGATAACGCCGGCCCTGGCCGTCAGCAACCAATTCCTCGCAAGTCGAGTTCTGGGCCGAGAGCCATGCCTTCGGCCCTGGCCAGCGAGAAGACCTCGAATGGTCCGCAGATGGCAAAGGTGCGGGTTGTCGTCAAGATTCATCCCTCCTATTCAGGTACCGCGATGAACGCCCCGCCGGCTGGCACGATGATCGGCTCTGGAAGGTCCACCCATCCGCCGTCACCCACGAGGGCAGTCGCCAGCAGGCTTAGTCGCTCGCCGGTGTGCGCGTCGATCTTAAAGACGCACACTCGACGACCCGCCTGGATGCCTTCGAGATGGAATCTGGCAATGAGTCGGTACTCGGCGAAGCGGAAGGTAAACCACGGGTCTTCGTAAAGTTGCATCATCTTATTCCGCATCTGCCCATACGCGCACGTCGCCGTCTTCCTCAATCTCGACGTGAATGACGTTCGGGCGGCAGCATACCGGGCAGTCTTCGACATACTCCTGGGTCGATCCCGCCGACGTGTCAATGGGCACCACGATTTCCTCGCCACAGGAATCACAGATGTAACTGGCGTCGTCTTTCATCGCCCGGCTTCGTTTGCGTTTCTTCATCGTCATCAAGATACAATACCCGCTGCTTGATTGTCATTCTTCTCTGGCCGGAATCGAGAATCCGAGGGACTAACGACTTCATCGCCATCCCCAACGCCGACATGCCCCAGGCCATCAACCCGATCTTCCAGCACGTCCTCACCACTTACGCCAGCGAAACGAACAAGACTCATTGCAGCGGTCAGGAATGCCTGCGTCATGCGAAGGGTGCCACGTCCTCTATCTGCGGGATGTGATCGGCACGATCCGGTCGAGCAGATCGCTGTAGCTTTACGGCCTCGTCGTAGACCTTCTTCCAGTCAAGGCTTGCTCTCTTGGCAACGGCAAGGTAAGCGCGGATCTCTTCGCAGTTGACCGGCGTCGCATCCAAACTGGCTAATAGGTTTGCCAGAACCTTTTCATTCCTCGCCGCTTCGTCATCCTCACTTCGGTTTTCCTCGCCTATCTGAACGACGTGATTTACGCCTGGCTCGATGAATTGCTGCATGGCGACCCAGGCACTCATCGCACTGCTGCTCGGTTTCTTCCGACGGTAGTACAGCCAGCCCCGATCCTCCAGCCAGAGGCCGAGGCGGTCCAACAGCCAGAGGGCTGGAATCAATCCGATGCCGACCAGCCCGATAGTCAGCCAATGCCAGGTGTTCATGTCGCCCTCATTTTTGCAGCCTCCGGCACAGAAGAAAAGCGTGCCTCCTGTAATGGGACAGTGGAATACTGAAATCGTCAGGTTGTTGAATCTCCAGAAAAGCAGATAATTCCTGTCCAGATTAGCTTGATGTCCTTCCGCACGCGAGGTAACTGTGCTGTCGTTGCGTCGCAGCGTTCGCGGCGCCAGCATCGATTACCCGCATAGGAGACATGACATGTCCGCAAAGAACAAGGGCGCCAAAGGCGCGAAGGCGAAGCAGCGTGCAGAGAAGGCGAAGCCCGCCACGAAGCTCATCCCGGAGCTAGCGGCAATGAAGTTCCCGGCAAAAATGGTTGCCAAGCTGGAGGCCCTCGCCGAGGCCGACCAGGACACCGTGCTGAACTACGTCAATTCGGGCATGAAGATTAACGACGCCTACCAGCGGACTATCGCCGGGCAGCCGGAGCAGCGACAACAGCCGGAGCCGGATGCCGCTAACCAGGCTCCTGAAGCCGCGAGCCCGGAGGCCGGTAGCGCCGGGCAAGCAGAAGCGCAGGCCACCTCTGAAGCGACGCCAGGCGCCGAGACGACGTCAGCGGCCGAGGCGACGCAAGCGGCGGAGACAGGAACCCAACCGGAGGCCAAGAAACGGGGCCGGGCGCCGAAGGCAAAGGCGGATACGGGTCTCAAGAAGCTGAGCGCCATCGACGCGGCCGCCAAGGTCCTGGCCGAGGCCGGCGAGCCCATGGATTGTCAGACGATGATTAAGACGATGGCGGAAAAGGGTTACTGGACCTCGCCCGGCGGCAAGACGCCAGCGGCCACGTTGTATTCCGCAATACTCAGGGAACTCCAGACCAAGGGGAACGATGCCCGGTTCAAGAAGACCGAGCGGGGCAAGTTCGGCGTCGGCAAGGCGTCGTAGCGCCCGTTGCCACCGTTTCGCCCACAACGCCTCGCTTGCGGGGCGTTTTGTCGTTGGTCGCTAGGGGCCTTCGCCGATGGCTTCCGCAGCGTCACCCTGCGGCCAAACGCCCGTGCTACTTTGTGAACACCTTGTATTCGTCGAATTCCACCGTGAACGCTTCCTCTGAAGTATTGATCGCGGCTATGCCTACGGAAAGCTCGGCCGGAAAGTTAACCGTGATCTCCTTCGCCTCGGTCCAT
>DASZFN010000891.1:0-4781 GCA_035939715.1 Gemmataceae bacterium
CGATGGTCTTATTTACCGTGCTGAAGGGAACAACCTTTGGCTCGTGGCCGAACCACGGGCCGCGCTACTCGATGGAATGCAAGAGCTATTCACCGTGTCCCCATTCCGGCTCTGAGCCTTCTGGCCGGGGGCCAACCCGCCGCTATCTTAACAATAGTTCTAATCAATCTCCGTGGAGCACGCTGCATGGGCCTGTGTCCCGAGGCGGCAGGAATATGGCCAGCCCTCCATGGCCGACGAAGAGACTTTCCCACGAGCGGCTGACGTAGACCAGCGCGACTGCACAGGTGAATCCGGTCAGGGAGAAAATCAGAAAACCGCCTGCATAGCTGCCGCTGATCTGTTTCAAAGAGCCGAGCAGGTTCGGCAAGAAGAAGCCGCCCAGACCTCCGGCAGCGCCGACGATTCCCGTGATCACGCCGATCTCTTTCGGGAAACGCTGGGGGACGAGTTGAAAGACCGAGCCGTTGCCCATGCCAAGTAAAGCCATGCCGCAGAACATGATCAGCGTTCCCCAGGCCAGGGGCGGTAACGCGCTCATCGCCAGCGTGGTTACGCCCACCCCGACGAAGAGTAGCGTCAACGCGCGAATGCCGCCGAAGCGGTCGGCGAGATAACCGCCCACGGGACGGAGAAATGAACCGGCAATGACACAGAGCGTCGCAAAGTTGCCGGCCTGCACGCGCGTGATGCCGTACTGGTCGAGAAAGAAAATGTTGAGAAAGCTCGCCAGACCGACAAAGCCGCCGAAGGTCACCGAGTAAAAGACACAGAACCACCAGGTGTCGCGGTGCCGCAGTACCATGGCATAGCTCGCCCAGGGTTTCGGCGCCGGCTGGGTCGGGCTGTCCTTGGCGAACAGGAAGAAAACGGTCAAGGTGAGCGCGAGAGGGATCAGCGCGAGCCCGATCACAGCATGCCAGCCGTACACTTCAGCCAGGCGCGGTCCGAAGAACGTGGCCAGGGCCGTGCCGCTGTTGCCGGCGCCCGCGATCCCCATGGCGATTCCTTGATAGTGTGGCGGATACCAGCGACTGGCCAGCGGCAGGGCCACGGCAAAACTTGCCCCGGCTATCCCGAGCAACAGTCCGACGGCGAGCAATTTGACGAAACTGTCGGCCCATAGCCAGCCAAGCAGCAGCGGCACAAACGTCAACAGCAAGCCCATCATGCCCGTCCGTCTTGCACCGGTGCGATCGGTCAGTAAGCCCAGAGGCAGGCGCAGGAACGCCCCGCTCAACAGAGGCACGGACACCATCAGCCCTTTCTGAGCCGGCTGCAAGGCAAACTCCGGCACAATTGAATTGGCCAGCGCCCCAAGCACGACCCATACCATGAAGCTGACATCGAAGTAGAGAAAGGCACAGGCCAGCGTCGGGCGATGGCCTGTTTGCAGGAAATTACGGAGGTGCATGCGTGCTCCTTTTTTGGTGAGTGGTGAGGGGTGGACTAGTGAGGGGTGGACTGGTGAGTCATCATACATCCTGGATACCGAGTACTGAGTACTGAGTACTGAGTACTGAGTAACTGAACGCGCGTAGCAGTGGTTGCCACTCACCACTCACCACTCACCACTCAGCGTCACTCGCGCCGGGTGCTGCCCGCCTTCTCCAGGCTCACGGCGCAGAACTTCAGCTCCGGTTGCTTGGCAACGCGGCCGATAGCGCTGATCGTCAGGTAGTTGGCGGCGTTGCCTTCGCCGTACAGATCGCCCCAGTGAAACGGCACGAACGCCATGCCCTGCCTCACGGTGCACCGCAACCGGGCCGGTAGCTGCACGGTTCCGCGTCGCGAGGAAAGTTGCACTAGGTCCCCCTCCTGCAGGTCGAGTGCGCGGGCATCGTCCGGATTTAGTTCCACGAAGGCGTGCGGTTCACGCAGCATGAGTTTCTCGGATTTGCCCGTGCGCGTGAGGGTGTGCCAGTGCGTATATAAGCGGCCCGTCGTGAGCACAAACGGAAACTCGTGGTCAGGCATTTCGCGCGGCTCGCGGTGATCACGAGGTAGCAACTGAGCCCGGCCGGTCGGCGTGCAGAAGCGGCGGTCCAGGTAACGGCGTTTCGTGCCGGGGTGATCCGGAGTTGGGCACGGCCATTGCAGGCTAATCAGGCTGCGCAGTCGGGCGCTGGTGGCGCCTGCCATGTCGCAGGGCCGGCCGGAAGTCAGGCCGATGAATTCGTCCCAGATTTCGGCCGCGCTCCGATAAGCGAAGCCGCCATGACGAAGCCGGCGCGCGAAACGGGCGACAATCTCCCAGTCCGGAAGTGCTTGCCCCGGCGCGTCAAACAGCTTCGGACTATAGCCAATGGTGCGCTCGCTGTTGGTGCTCGTCCACTCTTTCTCGCCCCACTGCGCGGCAGGCAAAAGCACGTCAGCAAGCCGGGTCGTCTCCGTCGGGTGGTAGGCGTCCTGCACGACGACCAGCGTCGCGCGCTGGAGGGCGCGGCGAACGTGATGCAGGTCGGGCAGGCTTACCGCGGGGTTCGTGCCGCCAATCCAGATCGCCTTCAAGCTGCCCTTCTCCAGGGCGCGAAACATTTCGACCGCTGTGAGGCCGGGTTTCGGACTGAGGGCGCCCGGCCGGCGCCCCCAGTAACTCTCGACTTCGCGGCGGTGCTCCGCGTCTTCCACCGTGCGATAGCCCGGCAACTGGTGCGAAAGCAGTCCGGCCTCGCGTCCACCCATGGCGTTCGGCTGTCCGGTCAGCGAGAAGGGCCCCGCGCCGGGTTTGCCGATCTGGCCGGTGAGCAAGTGGAGGTTGATCAGGCTATTGTTCTTCCACATGCCCACCGTGCTTTGGTTGAGCCCCATGCAATAAAAGCTCAACAGCGTTCCCGCGCCGGCAAGGCGCTGCGCCAGATCGTGAAGCTGTCCCTCGCGCAGTCCCGCCACAGCGCACAATTGGCCAAGATCCTGCTGCAGAAGAAAAGAGCGAAAGGCGTCGAAGCCGTCGGTGTGCTCATCGATAAAGCCCTGGTCGGCCGCCCCCATGACAAGCAACATCCGGCCTACAGCGTTCAGCAGTGCGATATCGCCGCCCGGCGCGACCGGCAGGAACAAATCGGCGTGCTCGGCTGTCGCGGTGCGCCGTGGATCGATCACGATGATCTGCTGTTGGGGCCGCAGCTTCTTGCTGGCGCGAATGCGGTCGAACGTAACCGGATGGGCCTCGGCCATGTTGCTGCCGATGATGAGGATGACGTCGGCCAGCTCGATGTCGTCATAGCAACAAGGCGGCCCGTCGCTGCCCAGACTGGTGCGATAGCCGGCGACCGCAGCGGCCATGCACAAGCGGCTGTTGGAATCGGTGTTGTTGCAGCCGAGGCAGCCCTTGAAGAGCTTGTTGATGACGTACACCGTCTCCGTATCGAGTTGGCCGCTGCCGTAGAACGCAACCGCCTCCGGGCCGTGGCTATGCAGAATATTGGTGAAAATCTCGGCGACGTACGACAGCGCGGTATCCCAATCGGCGGGACGAAAGTCGCTGTGGCGGCTCAAGCGGAACTGCGGCTGGGTGAGACGATCGGGCGTGTCCACGGTCGGCCCAAGCTGGGCTCCCTTGGCGCAGAGCCGGCCGAGGTTAGCCGGCGCCGACTCAACTCCCTTGACGCTGGCAATTCGGTTCCCTTCACGCGTGAAGCGCAGGCGGCAACCAACGCCGCAGTAGGGACACACCGATTCACCCGATTGGGGCACGAATGGCTCTCTCGGACATGTTTGCGCACAACGAACGCCCGGCGATCAACGGTTGTCAAGATTTTGCACGCGGGAGAGACGCGCGGGTGGGCGCACCCTTGGTTGGCGGGAAAGGAGAGTCCCGCGCCTGTTCGGAGAGTTGCTTTGCGATTGAGCAACTCATATGCCAGGCCTCGAAGCAGTTCCGATCAGCTTGCAAAACGTTTATTTCTCTAGAGTTGCGGCTTCCTCGCGCCACAAATCCCGAGAGGGGAGCGCACGCCTGCGCAGAGGCGACGCAGGCATTGGCTACGATGTGGGCAGTGCGAAGGTTTCACGCGCTGCCTTCGCTTACTGGTCCAGAGCCGCGTCCAGGTGTACGCCGCCCTCAAGTTCCTCTACAGCGTCACGCTCGGTCGCCCTAGGGAAGTCGGCCGGATTCCTTTCCCCAAAACGTCGGCCCAGCCCTCTGCCCAAAGTCTTGACCGCCAACGAACTGACCGCTTTCTTCGCTGCCTTGCGCAAGGCCAAATATCGCGCTTTGTTCATGACCCTGCCGAATCAACCTGTTCACGCCGTACTACAACACCCTGCTGCACCGGGCCCCGGACACCATCGGTCTGGTCAACTGGATTCTGTCGAACCTGGATGCGGACACCGTCCGCCTCGGCATCGAGTCGTCTGCCGAGTTCTTCGCCAACGGCTAGCCCTCACGGCGGATCGAAAGTCTTTTCAGGTGGAGATTGGCGGCAGGAGAAAAACAGGGCAGGACTCGATTGCCGAAATCGAGTCCCGTCTTCCGTCGCCGCGCCAACAAAGGGTCCTGACACGATCCTGACACCTTTTCTCCTTTTCTCCCTCGCAAAATCACTGAAACCGGTCGCCAACAGAAGGCCTAATCACTTGGCAGGGCTACGGCGCGGTCGCTGTTTGGCGGATACTGACCGGATAATGAGCCTACCACGGCCGCTGGCTTGCAACGGCGTCTTCGCTCGAGCAACGGCCGTGGCGACGAGCGCTTCCACCTCAGGACGCGCCAAGACGTCCACTGATTCGAGGCGAATGAAGCGCGTCTGATTGCCCGAGCCAAGTAGGAGCTTGTGGGG
>DASZFN010000892.1:0-6581 GCA_035939715.1 Gemmataceae bacterium
CCGCCGCCACGGACAAGCCCAGCATCACCCACGGCCAGCGCAGGGCCTCGGCGAGCATTGAGTCATAAATGTGCTCGAAGAAGTGATAAATCCGCCCCGGCGGCGGCATCGGTTTGCCGGCCAGGAACTTGGCCGCGAACACCGGAATCAGCGTCAGGCTGATCACCATCGACACCAGCACGGCAATCGACAGTGCCCAGCTCAGCGACGCGAAGAACTGCCCGTAGACGCCGACGATAAACGCCAACGGCACGAAGACGAGCACGGTCGTCAGTGTCGAGCCGACCACCGCACCCGTAATCTCGCCGGAGGCGGCGTCGACCGGATCGGCCGCCGGCGCATGGGCGGAAGGGGTCGGTACATGTGCGGCGGGCGTGGGTGCATGAGGAGAGGCCTGGCTGTTGGCGACGGCGTGAGGCGGCTGAGGGGCGTTGTCCGGACCGTTTGGCCGAGCAACCTGAGTACTAAGTACTGAGTACTGAGTACTGGGAGTCGCCTGGGCACCCGGCGTCGCCGGCGACAAATGCCGCGCAATATTCTCAATCACCACCACGGTATCATCAATGATCAGGCCGATCGCCACGGCCAGCCCGCCGAGCGACATCAGGTTAAGCGTCGCGCCGCTCCAGTGCAGGAAGAGGAAAGTAATCGCCAATGTCGTGGGAATGGCGAGGGCTGAGATAAGCGTGGCCCGCCAGCTGCGCAGAAACGCCAGCAGGATGAGCACGCTGAACAGGCCGCCGATGATGATGGCGTCCCGGACATTTTGAATGGCGGTGTTGACGAAGCCGGCCTGATCGTAAACGATCGTGGCGCTGATGCCCTTGGGCATGTTGATTTTCTTGAGCAGAGCTTCGAGATTGGAGGAAATAGTAACCGTGTTGCCGCCCAGGCGTCGATAGATCGTGACGACCACCGCGTCCTTGCCTGCAAAGCCGATCGACTGTGTGCGATCCGCATGGCCGATCTTGAGGTCCGCCACATCGCGGAGCAGCACGGGTTGATTGTTTTTGCTGGCGACGACTAGTTCTTCCAGTTTCCTGGGATCCTGGCTCTGCGTATTCACGATCATCTGGAAGGCGAAGGGGGGGTGCTCAACGCGGCCGACGGGCATGAGACGATAGGCCTTGCCGATGCGATCGGCCAGGTCGGCCGCTGAAAGGCCGTGCTGCAGGAGGTCTTGCGGCCGGGCTTCGACTTCGATCTCGCGCAGATCGCCGCCCGCCACGTTGGCATAGAGCACGTCCGGCACGTTGCTCTTGATTTGCGGCGCCAGCCGGTAGAACGCGTAGTCACGTAGATCCGAGGCGTTGTTGCCGCCCGTCAGAACGAGCGAAATGATCGGGAAGATGGAAGGCGTCATCTGCTCGACGGTCAGCTCCGTCTCCGGCGGAAGCTGCGAGCGCGCCGCGCCGATGCGGTTCCAGGTAAGGGTCAGCGCGCGCTGCATGTCGGTGCCGGGAGCGAAATCAATGTCAAGCTCGCTGGCGCCCCGGATGGTTTTCGAGCGCACGCGGTTGACGCCACTGACGGTGCTCACGGCCTGTTCGAGCGGCTGGGTGACCTGCACATCCATGTTGGCGACGGTCAGGGAAGGAACCTTGGCGACCACGCCGATGCGCGAGAAGGTGACCTCGGGGTAGACGCCGCTCGGCATGCGCAGGGCGCTGTAGATCCCGCCAGCCGTCAGCAAGACCACGGTCAGCACCACGGCACCCAGATAAGGTCGAGCTCGAGACGCAAGGTTCAGCATAAATAACTTGGCCGATTGCAGAAGGAACGAAATATTGAATATCGAATACTGAATACTGAATACTGAATACTGAATGTAGAAGGGTAGGGACTCTTGCCTTCTACATTCAGTATTCAATATTCAATATTCATGATTTGTTACTCCAGCATAGCCGTAATCCGCTCCTTGGCATCAATCCGAATTGACGCCGCTAGTCTTTCTTGTCCGCCGGCGGCGGCTCCTCGTCCTCATCCTGTTCCAGCTTGATGAGGTCGCCGTTGCGCAGGCCGTTGCCTTTTTCGGTGACGAACCGGGCTGTCTCCAGGTCGCCCTGCCATTTCTTCTCGGGGTCTTCCACGCTCACGATCTCCACGAGCTTGAGGACGCGGTCGTGCATACCCGTTTTCACGCGCAGGATGCGCGCCACGCCGGTCTCTTCCTCCTTGCCTTCCTTGTTTACTTCCTTCTTGTAGTTATCCACCACAACAACGGTTGGCGGATCCTCGTCCTCGCGGATAGCGCTTTCAGGCAGGGTGAGGGCTGCCTTGCCGGGCGCGGTCAAGACACGGACCCGCAGCGTGTTGTTGCCGCGTAGTCCCAGGCCCTTGTTCGGAAAACGCACCTTCACGGCAAAATTGCCGGTGTCCACTTCCGCCTGGTCCGCGATGTACACGAGCTTGCCGGTCGCCGACGGCGCCTTTTTCTGCGAAGCATCGGCGCTCGGTTTATTCATGTTGGCCAGGACCATGTCATCCACGGCGCCGGTCTGTGCGGTCTGCCCTTCTTTCAGCTTTCGGGCGACGGCGGGCGGAACGAAGCAGAGCACGTCGATCTGATCCTCGATATTGATGACTTCCGCCACGGGCGTGCCGACCGAAAGCGTCTGACCCGGCACCACCAGGATGCGGCCGAGCCGGCCATCGATGGGGGCGGTCAGCTTGTAGAGCTCCAGTTGTTTATTGAGGGCGTCCAGCTCCTTGGCGCCCGCCGCCTCGCGCAGCTCGGCGCCTCGTCGCTTGGATTTGGCGTCATCAACCGCGAGCTTGGCTTTTTCCATATCGATAGGCGCAACCAGAGGCATGCTGCCGGCGGGAGTGTTCTTGTTGGCCTCTTGCTTGCCGGCGAGATCGAGTTCAGCCGACTTGACGACCAGCTCGGCCTGCGCGATCTGTTGTTTCAATTCTTGCTGGGCCGCTTCCAGCTTGTCGCGGTTGGCCTGGGCAATCCGGTCATCGAGCTGAACGATCACGTCGCCCTTTTTGACCCACTTCCCTTCGCTCACCGGCTTGCCGCCCGGGGCGCCCAGAACGGAAAGGACACGGCCTTCAATGTTAGCGGAAACACGTGTACCATGATCCGGCAACGGCTGGGTGGTGCCTACGAGATCGGTCCATTCCGAAATGAAAAACGTTCGCGCTTCCATCCATTTGACCGGCGCCACCGGCGGCGGCTCTTCGTCCGGCGGCTTGCGGCTGCAGCCTGTCAGACAGGATAGAACGGAGGCGAGAAGGAGAAGGCGCATGAAGGGTAAACGAGGCAGCGGCGTCATGGTGCACTTCCAAAGCAAGCGGACCCACTTAGAGACTGTCCGAAAAGGGGACAGGACTCTTGATGATTTGAGGAGTTCTGTCCCCTTTTCGGACAGTCTCTTATAGTTTGTCGTATGAAAATCGGTCGATCCACCTAGATTGCACGGTTATTTTCATCATTTATGAACTTGTCCCGGATTCAAGGCCAGGCCGGGATCGCCGACCGCGGCGGCCAGTTCTGCCTCTGCCTGGGCTACTTCCAGGAGCGCGTCGAGATAGCTATCGCGCGTGCGGAGTAAGCTTCGCTGAAAAGCGCTCATGCGCAACGGATCGGTCAGGCCTTTTTCCAGAAGCGTTTGCATCTCCTTGACGCGGTTCTGCAAGTCCGGGAGGATTTCTTTCTCATAGCGCTGCTGCCAGGCGCGTGCCTCACGCAAATGCCTTAGGGCCGCGGCCACGTCCTGTTGCACGAGCACCTCCACCTGGCGCAGGTCCAGCCCGGAGCGGAGCCGCTCGGCATCGCGCTGCTGGATTTCACCACGGTGGCTGTTGAGAACCGGCAACGGCACCGTAAGCGAAACGCCTTGGGAACTAACCCGGGTCGGATCGTAGCTCCAGATGGGTCCCAGGGTCGGGTTGCCGTAGCGATTGGCGATCTCCAGGTCGAGGCGCGCCTGAGCTTCGCTGACGCCCGCCTGGCGTGCCCGCAGGTCGGCGCGTTGCTCGAGCGCGCCCTGGAGCAGCGCCTCCACGGGCCAGGGGGGAGGGGGCACGTCCAGTTCTCCCTGGATATTCAAGGGCTGGTTGACAATGCCCAGCGCTCGCCGCAGGTCGTATTCCGCGCTCGCCAGCGCCGTGCGCCCGAAGCCGAGCAGGGAGCGCGCATCGTACAGGTCGGCCTCCGCCACAATTACGTCCCCGCGCGGGATTCTTTGAATCTGGAACGACCGATTCGCCTGGTCCAGGGTTGTTTCGAGGAGGGTGACCGTCTGCTCGAGCAATTGCAGCTTCTTCCGGCGATACACGACGGCATTGAAGGCCCGGATCACGCGAACTGCCAGCGTCTGCTCCTGAAAGACGATCTCCCAGTCCGTCCGCGCCAGGCCGGCGTAAGCGCTCTGGCGGCGATACTGACCCTGGCCGCGGACCTCCAGCTCGAGGGCCACGCGATGCTCCTGCTGCACCGAGTTGGTGATTGCCGCGGATGCGGGGCCGCTGTTCCCTTGCACCCTGGCTTCCCATATCGGGTTGAAGGGATAGGTTTCCGCGATAACCACCGCGGCTGCGGCGATGCCGCGCTGCTGTCGCAACGCCGCCAGCTCCGGGTTGTATTGCAGCGCCCACCAGACAGCGTCTTCCCGCCTTAACACCGATGGCAAGGGCTCCAACGGTCCTGCCGGCGGATGGAGCGGCTGGGCGCGGCCGTTCTGCCCTGTCGCGCAAAGCAAACACACCCAGCCGGCGACCCAGCGAACCGACGTCAGGCAGCAATGAACTCCGGGACGCATATGGCCTCACTTCATTCGGCAGTCCGGCAAAGGGCGCGGAAGCCCAAAGGACTTGCCGCCTCTTCCCATTTTGCGGACGATGCACCACGGACTATATCGACCAGCTTTGCCGGCTGTATCAAATTTGCCGGGACAACGACCAGCGAAATTGGTAAAGCTTCGCTGACTTTGCCAGCGCGTGCACCGGCCTAACCGGCAAACTTTGCGCCGTTCTCTTCAGCACCGCCGCGTGCATTGCCTGGTCATCCCACGCTGCATCCTACCGGCGCATCATCCGTGACCTTTATTGCCGGAAGCACGAGCGTGAACCGCGTCGTTCGTCCCGGCTCGCTATATACTGTTAGCCGGCCTGCAAAGGCCTGGGCGACCCGTTGCGCCACGGCTAACCCCAGGCCCACGCCGGCCGTGCCGCGCTTGCGCATCTCGGCCGATCGATAGAACGGCTCGAACACGTGAGGCAAATCCACCGCGGCAATTCCCGGTCCCGCGTCTTCCACGCTTAGCCTGGCCTTGCCGGCGTCGCGCGCCAACCGCAGCGTAATCGGGCTGCCCGCCGCGCTATACTTGCAGGCGTTGTCCAGCAGATTATCCAGCAACTGCGCCAGCAGCGGCGGCTGCACCTGGACCAGCACAGGGCCATGTGGCCAGGCCTCGACCTGAATGTCCGCTTCCCGGACATGCCCGGCCCAGCGCTGACGGTACTCATCCAGCCAGGCGGCCAGGTCAATCGTTTCCAGATCGGGCAATCGTGCTTCGCCGTCCGCGCGGGCCAGAAAAAGCAGCATTTCGACAATGTGCCGGAGCTGCTGCGCCTGCTGGTGAACGACCGCCAGCGCCTGCCGGTAATCCTCTGGTGAACGTTCGCGGCGCAAGCAGACTTCCATCTGCCCGAGCATGGCCGTCAAGGGCGTGCGCAGTTGATGCGAAGCATCGCCCGCGAAGCGCCGCTGCCGCTCGAAAGACTCTTGCAAGCGGCTCAAGAGGTCATTGAAGGCTTGGTTCAGTTCCTCCAGCTCATCCCCGGTGCCGGGATCCGGCAACCGCTGGTCTAACTCGGCGGCGCTCATGGTCCGGGCCGCCTCCGCCATGTTCGTTACCGGCAGGAGCGCTCGCCGGCACAGGCGGCGTGCCAGCAGCGCCGCAAGGAGCCACACGCTGCCGGACAGCCCAATCAGAGTCCACGCCAGGCTGCGCAGAGTCGCGCTCAGCGGCGCTTTCGAGGCGGCTCCCACCAGGAACAGTGTGCTGTAGATCCGCTCCGCTGGCTCCTGCCCGGCCGCCTGGGCCGGCGCTACGCTCTGGTTGTTTCCCTGCAGCCGCCGCTGCTGCACGTGCCAGCTCTGCCCCTGGCCGTCGATCAGTTCACAGAAATAGCGCTGGTCGACGGCGGTGCGCATGCTTTTGCGGATCTGCTCACTCCGGGCTTCCTCATCCTTCAGGTTTGGCGACCGATCCACCGGAGTGCCCTGCGCGTCGCAAACCAGCCAGCGGACCTCATCGGGACCGGGGCTGCGTCCCGGCGCCAGGCGGCGCTCGGCTGGCTCCCATTCCACGCCGCCCGCCTTGAACTCCGCCGCCGCCACGAGCATATCGAGCACCGCATCCAGGCGCGCGTCCAACTGGCGGTGCAAATGACTGTGAGCCAGCCCATACAACGTGCCGGAAAAGCCAAGCAGCACCGCCGCCAGAGCAATCAAGAAGAACGCGGTCAGCCGCCCGGTCAGGCTCATAGCGCCCCCTGGCGGGTTGCCGTGACGCCTTCGCCGAGCTGGTAGCCCCGGCCGCGCAGGGTATGGATCAGCCGCGCGCCAT
>DASZFN010000893.1:0-5785 GCA_035939715.1 Gemmataceae bacterium
ATATTCAAAAAGGCAAGCATTTCCATAAGGCTGAACTGCGCTTCCTGCCCGACCGGGATGTGTATCAGCTCAAGCTGACCACCCCGGACAAGGATGTCCTTCAGTTCGAGGGAAAACTGAAGGACAGTGTTCTCACGGTGGAGCGGCTGGACGAAGCAAAAAAAGAAACGCAGCGTTTCGTGTTCTCGATGCTTCACGGCACACGCCTCAACTATCGATACGAGGTCAAACAGGAAGGCCAGGCGTCGTTCCGCAAGCTCTATACGGTAGGTTGCACGAAGGAAGGAGTCGCGTTCGCGGGGGCCGGCGACACCAATCCCGAGTGCGTCGTGAGCGGGGGCCTTGGCAAGATCAAGGTGACGTACAAGGGAGAGACTTATTACGTCTGCTGCACCGGCTGCCAGGATGCATTCAAGGATGATCCCGAGAAGTATTTGAAGGAATACGCGGCACGTAAGGCCAAAGAGGCGAAGGACAAGGGCCGCTAGTGCCTTGTCAATCGTTGATTGATGAGTCGTTTAACCCGGAGCCATCGGCGACGGCGATAACAGCCCGCTGACCGCCGTCGCCGCTGGCTCCGGGTTAAACGACCATCCGTCATTCGACGATTGACGAATCACTAGCCGCCGGTCGAAAAGGCGGCCGGACGTGCATTGAATTCGGTGAAGTCCTGTTTGGGGCCGCAAAAATCGTTGCCAAGGCTCGTAGGATGGGGTAATTTATTCTTAGCAGATGAACCGAATGGCCCACCAGTTTTTTGCTTGTCTTCCTGAACCTGCCTGAACGAGCCTTGGCGTCCAAGGCCAAGCGAATTGAATTCTTCTCGGAGCTGACTTGATGCGGCGTAACGCGGGCATAGTCTGTGGTTGCCTGCTGAGCCTCGGGCTCGGTTCCGTAATGCTTGCCGCGGGCGACACGGACAAATCGGTGGCGCCGTCCAAGCATGTTGCGGAAAAGCCAATCTTTGCCCGGGACATCGCGCCGCTCATAAGCCGCTACTGCGTGCAGTGTCACGGGCGTGAGAAAACCCGTGGCGGTCTGGTGCTGGACGGCTACAAGGACGAAAAATCCGCCATGCAGGACCTGGAGGTTTGGGACAAGATTGCCCAGCGGCTACGCGACCGGGAAATGCCTCCGGCCAAGCGGCCACAGCCAACCGCGGCCGAACGCGAGTTGATCACGTCATGGGTCAGCGCCGTTTCCGCGAACGCTTCCGACTGCATCAGCAGGAAAGATCCAGGGCGTGTCACTCTCCGGCGCCTCAATCGCACGGAGTACAACAATACGATTCACGATCTGCTTGGCGTTGACTTTCAGCCTGCGGAAGACTTCCCCGCGGATGACGTGGGCAATGGCTTCGACAATATCGGCGATGTGCTGACCGTGCCGCCGCTGCTCCTGGAGAAGTACCTGGCGGCGGCGGAGAAGATTGTCACGGCGGCCCTTGCCAACCAGGACTTGCGTAAGCGGATTTTCATCTGCTTGCCGAAGTCAGCCAAGGAAAATGAAGAGTGCGCCCGCAAAATCGTCAGCGCTTTCGCGCGCCGGGCTTATCGCCGGCCGCTCGCGGCGGGCGAAGTGGAGCGGCTGGCCGGCTTTGTGCAATTGGCCGAGTCGCAAGGGGATGGCTTCGCCAAGGGAATTGAATTGGCTCTTGAGGCCATCCTGACTTCGCCGCACTTCCTCTTCCGCATCGAGCGCGATCCCCGGAGCACCAAGGGATCCTCGGGATTCACTTACGAGGTTGGCAGCTTCGAGCTGGCAACGCGCCTTTCCTATTTCCTCTGGAGCACGATGCCGGATGACGAGCTTCTGGCCGAGGCGAAAGCCGGCAGCTTGCGGCAAAACCTGGACAAGCAGGTCCGGCGCATGCTCAAGGATCCCAGGTCCGGGGCACTGGTGGATAACTTCGCCGGTCAATGGCTGCAGTTGCGCAGCCTCAAGAACCTGGCCCCGGACCGCGACCTGTTCCGCTGGGATGATGAGCTGCGCACGGCTTTGCAGAAGGAGACCGAACTGTTTTTCAAGGCCATCATGGACGAGGACCGCAGCATTCTGGACTTCATCGACACCGACTTCACGTTCCTGAACCAGCGCCTGGCGGAGCACTACGGCATAGCGGGGGTCAAAGGCAAGGAATTCCGCCGCGTGAAACTGGAGCATTCCGTGCGCGGCGGGCTGCTGACGCAGGGAAGCATTCTCACGCTGACTTCCAACCCCACGCGAACTTCGCCTGTGAAACGCGGCAAATGGATCCTGGAGAACATTCTCGGCACGCCCCCGCCACCGCCGCCTCCCAACGTGCCCGAATTAAGTGAGGACAAGGCGATCGCCGCCTCCGCGCCTTTGCGCAAGCGCATGGAACAGCATCGTGCCAATCCCAACTGTGCGACCTGCCATGAGCGCATGGATACGCTTGGCTTCAGCTTCGAGAACTTCGATGGCATCGGCGCGTGGCGGGACAAAGACTCCGGCTTTCCCATCGATCCTTCCGGGACGCTTCCCGACGGCAGGACGTTCAAGGGCCCACAGGAGCTCAAAGCTATTCTCAAGTCCCGCAAGGATGAATTTAGTCGCTGTTTGACTGAGAAAATGCTAACCTATGCCGTCGGCAGGGGAATGGAGTCTTACGATAAGTGCGCCATCGACCAGATTATCGCCGCCCTGGCCAGGAACGATTACAGATTCAGCAGCCTGGTGATCGAGATTGTAAAGAGTGATCCGTTCCAGAAGCGGCGCAGCAAGAACTACAACCGCGACCAGAAGGCGAGCACGGCAAAGAGGGGGGAGAAATGAGCAAGGCGACGCGTATCTCGAGGCGGACCGTGTTGCGCGGGCTGGGAACGGCGGTGGCGTTGCCCTGGCTGGAAGCCATGGCGCCGGTCATCAGCCTGGCCGCGGGAACCTCGGCCAAGGCGCCTCCAAGGCGCCTGGCGTTTTTTTACATCCCCAACGGCGCTCACATGCCGAATTGGACTCCGGAAGGCGACGGGTTGAATTTCAGTCTGCCGCCGACTTTGGAACCACTCGCTTCCTTCAAGAAGGATCTCCTGGTTCTGACCAATCTCGCCCTTGACAAGGCGCGGCCTAACGGCGACGGTCCCGGAGACCATGCCCGAGCCATGGCTTCGTTCCTGACGGGCCGGCAGGCACGGAAGACGGCAGGGGCCGATATTCGCATCGGCATCTCGGTCGATCAGCTGGCCGCCACACAGGTCGGCAAGCGCACGCGGTTCCCGTCCCTGGAGCTGGGCATCGAACGCGGCCTGAATGCCGGGAACTGTGACTCCGGCTACAGTTGTGCCTACTCGGCCAATCTTTCCTGGCGCACCGAGTCGATGCCCATGGCCAAGGAGGTCAACCCGCGCCTGGTGTTCGAGCGGCTTTTCGCCGGCGCCGTCAAGGGGGAAGCCGAAGCCGCCCGCGCCAAGCGCAGTCGTTATCGTCTGAGCGTGCTCGATTTCGTCATGGAAGATGCCGGTCAGCTCAAGGCGAGACTGGGAACCAACGATCAACGCAAGCTGGACGAGTACTTGAGCGCTGTGCGCGAGCTGGAAGTACAAATTGCCCGGACAGACCCGCTGCCGAACGAGGCCGATATCGGTTACGCCCGACCGGCCGGCACTCCTCCGGACTATCAGGATCATGCCCGGGTCATGCTCGACGTATTGGCCCTGGCTTTCCGGGGCGACTTGACACGCATTTCCACCATGGTGTTTGCCAACGACGGCAGCAACCGGCCATATAAGTCCATTGGCGTGGCCGAGGGCCATCACGATCTTTCGCACCACGGTGGCAACAAGGAAAAGCAAGCCAAGATCGCCAAGATCAACCGTTTCCACATTTCCCAACTGGCGTATTTTCTGAGCAAGCTGAAGAGCATTCCGGAAGGCGAGTCGAGCTTGCTGGACAACTGCATGATCGTCTACGGCGGCGGCATCGGCGACGGCAACCGCCATAACCATGATGAGTTGCCCATCCTGGTTGCCGGCAAGGGCGGCGGCACGCTCAAGACCGGCCGGCATCTTTGCTATCCGAAGGACAAGGACATGCCGCTCACCAATCTTTATGTGTCTCTGCTTGATCGCATGGATGTGCATGTGCCGAGTTTCGGCGACAGCACAGGACAATTGCCGGATTTGTCTTAGTTGGTTGCTTCCAGAATTGAAGCGTTATTCGCCGGGGGCACCTCGGATTTTTGTTCTTGCCCAGTCTGGCCAAGCACCTGGCCATCGACGCTCATTCCAGGCCGCGTCCGCTCAATAACGCGCATGCTCTTCCACTTGCCGGCCTGAAAGCGAAGCAAGAAGGTAATGCCCAGCGCAATCACGTACGCACTGGCAAAGCCCCAGGCCCAGTAGAGTCCCCAGCCAAACTTCCAGGCCGCCCAGGTCGGCAACACCATGATCGGCCAGGCCAGGAACAAAGACACAATCGTCACGAACCGCGTGTCGCCGGCGCCGCGCAGGGCAAACGAAAAAACGATGTTCATGGTGTCGAACAGGGAATAAACCGCCACGAAGCGCAAGAGCACCGGCACAAGCTCTGCCACGTGCGCCCAGTTTGGGTCCCTTTCATTGCGGAAGAAGTACATGCAGGCACCGGGTGCCAGCACGTAAAGCAGCACCCCGGCGCTGATATAAACCAGTGCCATCCAGAAGCCCATCCAGGTGCTGCGCGTTGCCAGGTCCGGTCGGTCCTGACCCAGACGCTGACCGACCACCACGCCGACCGCCTGGCCCATGCCGAGCATCGGCAGCAGGCCGACGATGTTGATGGCGAAGGCGATATTGCTGGCTGCCAATTGGTCCTCGCCGATGCGCCCCAGGAGACTCAAGAAAACAGTAAACGACAGGCCGTCCAGCATCGCTTGCACTCCGTTGGGCAAGCCGAAGCGCATCATGCGGCGAAACAACTCCGGATCAAATCGCCAGCCGGAGAGCGTGCCAAAGCGGGCTCGGTATTTTGCCTGAAAAAAAAGCGCCAGGCCCAGGAGCGCCGACACGGCCGAGCCGATCACGGTGGCCCAGCCTGCTCCCCGAATGCCCATCTCGGGAAGGCCCCAGTGACCGAAAATCAACGCATAAGCCAGGACGGCATTGATCGTCATCCCTGTGGCGTCGATGACCGCGACAATCCAGGTTTCTCCGCGACCGGCGAAGAAACTGTTGACGGACGCGACAATCAAGGCCGGCAAGGCGGCGAAACAAAGACAGCGCAGGTAGAGGATCTCCTGCTCCTGGACGGCGGCGGCGTGGCCGATCATCCGGAACAGCGGCTCCGCCAGGGGAAGCAGAGCGAAGAAGCCAAGGCCGCCCAACACGCTGAAGTACAGGGATTGCCACACGGACGGCCCGACGCGCTCCGGCCGGCCGGCGCCGACGTACTGAGCAACAAAGGTGGTCGCGTAATTGGCGGTGTACTGGAGAAACATGATAGCCGTCCAGTACACGGCTGCCGCCGGCATGGACGCCGCGATGGCTTCGTGGCTGGACTGGCTGAGCAGCACGCGGTCGACAAAGAGCTGCAGCGTCAGAAAGCTGCTGCTCAGGATCAGCGGAATCGCCAGGCGCAGCAGCTCGAGCGCGCCGGCTTCCTGGTACCAGTGCTTCTTCCATGTCACGACCGGCACACCTCGCTTACGATTGCATAAAAGGAAAGAGTGGTCCTATAGGGAGAATCTCCCAGGTCTAGTCAATACTAGACAAGCGCACGGAAACAAGGTTCGCCTGGGAAGCATTTTTTCCGCTTACCGTCGTGACCGGCTACCTTGCCAGTGCACGCT
>DASZFN010000894.1:0-2390 GCA_035939715.1 Gemmataceae bacterium
GCTGATTTTGCGACCTGGAAGTGGATTCTCGAGCAGTCGGCGAAAGAACCGGGCGTCCCAGCAGACTTCCTGCCTAATGCGCTAAAGCACCTCAATGACCTGGACCGCTACGCGCGCGGCGCCGCGTGCCGCCACAAGGCGCTCGTCGAATACTTCGGTCAGCAATACACGAACGAGTCTTGTGGCGCTTGCGACCTGTGCCTCGGCGATACGGAGCCGGTGGCGGATGCCTTGCTGATTGCCCAGAAGATCCTGTCATGCGTGGCTCGTGTCAAGGAGCGCTTTGGCATAGGCCATGTCAGCTCGGTCCTGCGCGGTGAAAGCACCGAGGGCATCAACCGCTGGGGCCACGCGCAGCTCAGCACCTACGGCCTGCTGGCGGATCGCCGCAAGCCCGATCTGCGTAACTGGATTTATCAGTTGATCGGCCAGGGCGTGCTCGTTCAAGAAGATTTGCAGCTTTCGTCCGGCAACTCCGTGCCCATCCTCAAGCTGAATGAGGCATCCTGGGAAGTCATGCGCGGCAAACGCCAGGTGCGTTTGCTTCAGCCGGTGCAACGCAAGAAAGGCGAAAAGGCGCACAAGGCGGAGGTGGACGCGGCTTCGTGGGAAGGGGTGGACGAGGAACTGTTCGAAGTCCTGCGCGCCCTTCGCCGAGACATTGCCTCCGAGCGCAGCTTGCCGCCGTACGTCATCTTTCACGACAGTGTGCTGCGGCAGCTGGCACGGGTGCGGCCCGCCTCCCTCCCGGACATGCGCCTGATCTCCGGAATCGGCGATGCCAAACTGCGCGATATCGGGCAGCGCGTTCTCAACGTCCTGGACGAGCATTGCCGCGCGCGCGACTTGAGCCGCAACAACGCGGCTGCGCCTCCGCCCCAGCACGAACCTGCACCGTCCACGAGGCCGAACGTTCAGCGCGACCTTGCCTTCCAGCTTTTCCGCCAGGGCAAGACGCTGGACGAGGTCTCCAAAAACACGGACCGCTCGCGCCGCACGCTATGTGAATACCTGTGCGACTTCATCCGCAGCGAGCGGCCGGCCTCGCTGGCGCCGTGGGTTTCCGAGGAACTGTACCAGCGCGTCGCCGCAGCGGCGCGGCAGGTCGGTGTGGACCGGCTCAAGCCTCTCTTCATCGCCCTGGACGAAAAGGTCCCCTATGAAGTGATCAGTATTGTTCTCGCGGATTTGAAAAGCAAATCACCTTAGAGGCAGGCGAACGCATCTGTTGGCGCCAGATAGGCGAGCGTCGCTTCTGCCGCCGGCCGCGGACAGGACCAGACCAGAAAGAACATCGCCTGCCGCGCCCAGCGCTGCGCCGGGTGCTGGCGCAGGAAGCCGGTGCCCTTGCTGGCCGTCAGGGCAGCCTGCGTGGACCTGAGCGCCAACGTGTTGGCACGCGCGCGCAAGCCTGCCGCGGCTTCGGCCGTGCCGCCGTCTTCGGCGAGCTTGTGCATCTCCGCGCGCAGATTTTGCCGCGTGTAGTCGAGCCGCTCCGCCGTGGTTTTCAATTCGGGCCGCTCCTGAGATTCGTCTTGAAGATATTTGACGGCTGCGCCGGCAAGCCCAAGGGCCAGACAGCTCGTCTCCAGTCCGCCGGTGCCGCCACGAGCCGATGCCGCCATCACGCGCTCCGCAGGGCCGGCCAGCAGCCACTCGCGCGGCAACCTTACTTGCGAGCAGCGCACCTCCGCCGTCAAGGATCCCTCCAGCGCCATCAGGTCGAGCGCGGCGCCGACGGACACGCCATGCAAATCGGTCGGCAGGAGAGCCAGGATCTGTTGACCATTTTCCAGCACCGCGCCCATGACCAGATGCGTCGCCTGCGCTGCCCCCGTCACCCACGGAATCGTACCGTCGAGCACGAAGCCGTCGCCGGCCACGCGGGCGGTGAATGTCGGCTTTACATGCTGGCGCGAGGTCGTTAACTGCGACAGGCCGACCGTGCTGAAGATGTCCCCGGCGGCCAGGGGCGGCAACAGGCGCCGGCGAAGTTCTTCATTATCCCCATCGCGCAGACGCCGGCAGGCCGCGTCGCGTTGGCTCAGAATGAAACAAGTTGTCAGACAGGCGCCGGCCAGTTGCTCGTAGCCTTCCAGGAGCGCTACCCCTTCCCGCCCGTCCCCGCCGTATGCGGTGGGGACGCACCAGCGCAGCACGCCTGCTTGGCGCAGCGCCTCCCAGGATGCGGACGGCCAGGCGGGACTGGCGTCCGCGGTATTGGCGTTGCTGGCGAGAACATCAACTGCATCCTGCAAATCGCTAGAAAGTCGAATCATGGCGTGTTTGCGACAGCCCTCGGAAAAACCGGACGGTAGCGTAAGGCCCCGCTCGGCGATCGGGGCCTACTACTGCTCATTTTAGGGATCGTGCGGGAGGCGCGCTTTTGA
>DASZFN010000895.1:0-1792 GCA_035939715.1 Gemmataceae bacterium
CCTCGACCTGGTGCAAGTCTTTCAGGACAACGCCGACAGCTACAAGTCCCCGCACTTCAACGAGGCCATGCTGCGCCAGCAGTTCGTCAACTATCTAATCTGCGTAGTCTGCTTAGTCTCACGGCGAGCTCCCAAAAAACTGCCGTATTTGATTAGCGCCTCAGGCTGAGCCATTGCAAAACCGGCCATTTTTCTTGGAAAACTCGCGCAGCTGAAAAAACGCCCGACTGCTACGGTGAAGGTATGGCCTCAGCACCATGCCTTCGCTGTCTTGGACTGGAACGCCAGGTGGCCGATCTCCAGACCCAAGTCGAACAACTTCAGCGTCTGCTCGACGAATATCGTCGCGGCGGCAAGCGCCAGGCCGCTCCCTTTGCGAAAGGCCCCCCCAAGCCCGCGCCGAAAAAGCCCGGCCGCAAACCGGGCAAGGATTACGGCACCAAGGCCCATCGCCAGCCGCCCGAGCAGATCGATGAAACCTACGAGGCCACGCTCCCCGATGCCTGCCCTGACTGCGGCGGACCCCTGGCGGAGACGCACGTCGACCATCAGTATCAGGTCGAGATTCCCCGCCGGCCGATTCACCGCCAGTTCAACATTCACATCGGCTGCTGTCAGCGCTGCCGACGCCGTGTGCAGGGCCGGCATCCCTTGCAGACCTCCGATGCCCTGGGAGCCGCAGCCGCTCAACTCGGCCCGGACGCCCAGGCGGCCGTCGTCGAACTCAACAAGCAGGGGGGCATGGCCCACGGCAAAGTCAGCCGCGTCTTGGACAGCCTGTTCGGCATTCGTCTGACGCGCGGCGGCAGCACCCATGTCGTGCTGCGGGCGGCGCGGCGTGCCGAACCGGTCTACGCTTCCATCTGCGAGACGATGGAGCAAGCACCCTGGACCGCGCTGGACGAGACCGGCTGGCACGTCGGCGGCCACAAGGCCTGGTTGCACACCCTGGTTGGTCCGGACGCCACCGCCTATGTGATCGATCCGACGCGATCCGGCAACCCGGCCAAGCGTATCCTGGGCCTCGATTATGCCGGCGTCATGATCCACGACGGCTGGTCGCCCTACGACAACTTCCGTGCGGCCCTGCATCAGCAGTGCCTGGCCCACCTTTTGCGGCGCTGCGACGAACTCCTGGAAACCGCCACCCGTGGCGCCGTGCGCTTCCCGCGCCGGATCAGCGCGTTATTGCATCAGGCCCTGGATCTCCGCGACCGGCATAACGACGGACAACTGAGTAGGCACGGTCTGGCGGTTTGCCGCGGCCGCCTGCACAATCAGTTGCTCGACGTCATCTACCCCAGCAAAACCAACGAGGCCAATGACTGCTTCGCCCAGCACCTGTGGGACCACCTCGACGACCTGTTGACCTTCCTCAAGTTCCCCGGCCTGGACGCCACCAACTGGCGGGCCGAACTGGCCATTCGCTTCGGCGTTATCCTGCGTAAGGTCTGGGGTGGCAATCGCACCTGGATTGGCGCCCGCGCCCAGGCCGTGCTGATGTCGGTTTGGCGTACCTGCTGGCAGCGCGGCCACAGTGCCCTCGACTTCCTCAGCCAGCTCCTGCGCCGGCGCTGCCCGGCGCTGGTCGCATTGCCTCCATAAAAACTCTTCGCGATTCCCCCCGATTCACCCCCGTTCCCCTGTCGCCAGCCCGGTCCGAGGTGATACTATGCGCTTAACGCGCTAATCAAATACGAAAATAGCCCAGCGATTCTATCGCTGGGCCACAGCCGATCAATAGTGTGTTGAGTCCCGGTAGGGACGGCAGAAGTCTGCGTCCTGTCGTCCT
>DASZFN010000896.1:0-2533 GCA_035939715.1 Gemmataceae bacterium
CATCGACCCCAGCCAGCTCGTCTGGCAGGTGAAGGAGTTCGTCCGCTGCTGCAGCCGGCTTGAACTGCTTCACCTGCCGGACGAGCCGGCAGGGGTCGGGACGAACTCCGGCGAGCCCTCTTAGCCGCTTGAACTGTTTCACCTGCCGGACAAGCCGGCAGGGGTCGAGGCTCTTGTGAAAAGCGCAACTTCAAAACTGGCGCGGCGGGTTACAATACTGCCGAATCGCGCGTGCCGCGCGCTTACCAACCCAGCCGAGTCATTATTTGTCTTAGAAAGTAAGACTCTTTGTGGGGTTTCGGCACTGCGAGCACGCCACGCAACCGGTCTTCCGCATCGAAAGACAGGCACACCACGGTTCGGGAGTTTTCCCAGATGTCCCCGCTCAGGTTATACTGCTCGCCTCCGCGGCGCGGCTCTCCCATGAGCGCTACCACTTCTTCACGCGTCATTCCCAGCTTGGTCTTGTTGAAGTTCGCTTCGAGATTGTAATCGAACGGTGGCAATGGCCAAGACAGCCACAGCGACACGATTGCCACGCCAAGCAACCCTGCCGTTAGCACGACACGGTGTTTCCCTCCGTGGCTCACGACGATGCCCTCCGGGTGACGGCGGCAGTCAATTCGGTGATCATTCCTCGTGTGGCCGCTTCAACCTTCCCCTCCCAATCGCTCTCTTCCGGCGTAAACGCAAAGATAATGCCGCGCGAATTGCTGACCAGAGCGCCCAGGCCGTCCTCGCGGAAAGCCGGCATGGTGTCGGCTGCCTTGGCGCCCTGGGCGCCGTAGCCGGGCAGCAGGAAGAATGCTTCGTGCAGCGAGTGGCGGATGCTCGCCAGTTCCGTGGGATGCGTGGCGCCGACGACGGCGCCGACGTCGCCGTAGCCGCAGCGGCCGAGGTTTTCTCGCGTCCATGCCCGAACCGCCGTTGCCACTTCCAGGTAGAGCGGGCGGCCCTCGCTGGAGAGATCCTGAAACTGTCCCGCGCCGGGATTGCTGGTGCGCACCAGGACAAAGACGCCGCGCTGCGCCGCGCGGGCGCTTTCCAGAAAGGGTTCCACCGCATCCCGGCCGAGGTAAGGGTTCACGGTCATGGCGTCGGCATCCCAGACGGGGTAGCGCTTGCCATCGCACTCGAAGCCGCGAAAGGCGGCGTCGGCATAGGCCTGGGCCGTGGAGGCGATGTCATTGCGCTTGCTGTCCAGAATGGTGATGAGCCCCTGCTCGCGGGCGCGGCGCAGCAACCGCTGCAGCACCACCATGCCGGCCGGGCCGCACGCTTCGAAGAAAGCGCTCTGTGGTTTAACGGCGGGCACCAGCGGCGCGACCCGGTCGATGATGCGCCCGCAAAACTCCTCGTAAGCCCGGGCGACGCCGTCGAGCGTGCCATTGGCATATTTTGTCCGCAGGGCCAGGGGCAGCTGCTCCCAGCGCGGGTCGAGTCCGACACAGACGGAGTTGCCGCGCTCCCGGACGGCGGCAGCCAGGCGATCGGCGAAATGCTCCATGTCATTTCCGAATGCTGAGCAAGACCGGCTCGCTGGAATAGCTGATCTTGACGACGAAGTTGATCGAGACGTGAGCGAGCACGCTGATCGGCACGGCTTCCACCGGCTCGGCATTCGGGGCCGCGCGCAGCACAATATGCCCCTGGCTGCCTGGTCCGAGCAAAGTCTTGCTTTTGCCTTCGACCACGGTGACTCCCGGCGGCAGCGGATTGCCGTGCACGCCGCCCAGATGCTGCAAGAGAATATCGAGCGACACGTCCTTGTCGTAATCCGTGCGGCGTTTCAGCGCCACGTCCAGCCGGACCTCCGCGCCCGGCTTGAGACTAATTGTCCTCGGCTTGACCTCGACTTTCAAGATGTCTGAAGCATCGGTGACGGCAACCGACTGCATCTTGACGTCAAAGCGGCCCCGGCCGCCGCCGGGCAGATAGATCTCCTCGACGGGTATGGCGATGCGCGTCAGCGTTTCCGGAGCGCCCGCGCCCGTGGGCACCGTGGCGGTGCCGCTGACCTGAACATTGACGCCGTCGCGCGGCGCATCCGCGGCGGCCGAGAGCACGAGCAACCCCTGCGTCATACCGGCGGGAATCGTCAAGGGATTCACCGAAACGCCCCGCGGCAAGCCTTGCACCGCAACGCGCACCGGTCCGGCAAAGCCGTTGGTCCGGCTGACGTGTATGTACCAGGCGGTGCTGGAGCCGGGGCCGATCATGGCCTTGTCGGGATCGCAACGCAGGGAGAAATCCGGCCGCGCCCAATCCGCTTCGATGTAGTAGATGGCCGTGTCGCCACCCTTGCTGTTAAGATCGCGCACGCGCAGGATGTAAGCGCCGTCGGCCGGCGGCGTGAAAACCAGGGCCGCGTCCTTGCCGAAAGCGTCGTCGTTCGTGGCCAGGACGTTGCCCTTGGCGTCGAGCACGTCGAGGACCGAATCGAGCGACGAATGCAGCAGCGTGCCGAAACGCCGCGCCTTCACCTCCAGGCGCACCGCCTTTCCTTTACTGCCGCTGAAAACAAAATGGTCGA
>DASZFN010000897.1:0-3936 GCA_035939715.1 Gemmataceae bacterium
CGTCTGGTGGCATTACCGGCCCCCTCCGACCGGGAAAAGACACAGCTCTATGCGCAACGCTATATTCAGAACTTCCCCGCAGGCGGCGAAGTCGTCATCTTTGACCGGAGCTGGTACAACCGTACCGGCGTCGAATACGTGATGGACTTTTGCACCAAGGACCAGTACAGGGCCTTCATCGAGACCTGCCCCAAGTTCGAGAGCCACATCGTCCAGGCGGGAATCATCCTGATCAAGTTCTGGCTGGAGGTCGGTCCCGCGGAACAGGAGCGGCGCTTTGAAGCGCGCATCAAAGATCCCCTCCGCCAGTGGAAGCTGAGCCCCATGGACGTGGAATCCTATGCTCGTTGGTACGCCTATTCCCGGGCGCGCGACATGATGCTGGAGGCGACGGACACGAAGGATGCGCCCTGGTACATCGTCCGCTCCGACGATAAGCGCCGCGCCCGCCTGAACTGCATCGCCCATCTTCTCAAGATGATTCCTTACAAGGAAGTGCAGCAGAAAAAAGTGCGACTTCCCCGGCGCTCCGACAAGGGAGAGTACGACGACCAGGCGACGCTGGCGGGGCGACGTTTTGTACGCGAGAGATACTGAGACGAGCCAGGGTGGAGATCACTAGCTTCCAGATTTCATTGAGTCCCTTACCGTATCGCAGGTCTTGTCCACGTTGCGGCCCAGTTGCTGGATGGAGGCAATGCACACGACGATAATGAGCGCCAGCATGACCGCATATTCGACGGCGGTCGGGCCATCTTCGTCCTTCAGGATGTGAACCAACAAACGACCGATTTGTTTCAACATCTGCGCACCTCTCATCCGCACCGCCACCGGAAATTAGAACGCTGCGCCAAGTAAGGCAAGACTTACCAAAGCGACCATCACGACAGGAAGGACGCGGAGCGGCGCGCAAAGGCGAGTTCAGTGGCGGGCACTCAGTGTGAACCGCCATTTCTTCTCTTCAAAGACGAGCATCTCCCTTTCGGCGGCCTGGCGATCCCCGCTGGGGACCCATAGCTTTGCGTCCCACCCTTACGGATGGTTTGCCTTTATCGAGGGCCGAGACGGCCGTTCCATGGGGAAAACCAGATGGTCAATGTCCATTTGAATAGCGGTCGAGATGGATTCCCGGTCGCCAGGGGAAATGGCACGAACGCCGGCTGTCCGGCTAGACTAAACAATTCTTGGTTATTCAGGAGCGCTTGTCAAATGGTGAGAATGTCTCAAAGAATGCCGTGCTCGAAGTTGGCGGCATGGCCGCCGGGAACGGCGCGGCCGGCACGCACGAGACGCCAGCGCTCTCTCACCTCGGCAGGCGTGTAGGCGCGATAGATGAAATCGGCGCGCAACGACACGGCGCCGGCACCGGCCAGCTCGGGCAGCTTCGTGGATAGGCAGAACGGCCCGTGGTTCAGCACGATGGTCCGGCAATGGTAATCCAAAGCCGTCACTTTTTCGCCGTGGCTGGAAACCATTTCCATGCTCTCGAAGGTGCAGTTGGCCTTGCCCGGGCAGCCGCCGATCAAGTTGGCGTAGGCGCACGACTCGGCAACAAAGAGAGGCGTATCCTGGTGCACGATAAGCACGGCGCGCGGCCCGAATTCGGCCAGCAGCGCGCGCAGGTTCTTGATGCCGTCCTCGGGCGACAGGGCAAAGCGGGATACGCCCATCTGCAGCAGTTGCCGCGCTGCCAGGCGATTGAGCACGTACACGGACCAATCCGTGGTGAGGTCCATTCCGCCGCGTGTTCCTTGCTCCGCTTCCACATCGAGATAGTGCCATGCCGATAAATTGGCCGCTTCCCATTTTTGCCAACCTGCTTCACGCAGATGGTGAATCTTTTGCCGCAGTCCGTTCTCCTCCCAGTAACGCGTGATCGCCGGCAAGGCCAGGCGAATGCGTTCCCGGCCCAGCCGGCTGCCCCAGAGTTCCAGTGCCTCGGCCAGGACAACAGGATGATCGCGGGCAATATCGACGACAACTTCTTCCAGTCCCTCCCAGTCGCTCTTCTCAAACGCATCGAGAAAACCGACGCGGTCTATCTTGATGGACCAGGAAAAATCCTGCGGCCTGACGGCGGGCAGCGCCTGCGGTTTGACTTCTGCAAGAATACGCGCGACGCGCTCCGCGCGGCGCTCACCAAGGGCAGCAGCCAACTCCGCAGTGAGATCGCGCCGTAACTGATTGAGCAGGGAGACCGGCGCAAAGCGATTTCCCTCATTGCGGAGCTGGAAGGCTGCCAGCTCCAGGCCGGTCGCGCCGAGCTTCTCGAATGCTGCGTGAACTGCGGTCTCCATCAGGGCAGGATCCTTGGCGGCCGTGAAGGCGACGGTCACCTTCGAGATCACCTCGATCTCCGGCAGTCCCGTGACGTGTGCTGGGATTCGGCCGATTGCGGTGATCTGCGCATTGGTCAAAATCACTTCCACGGCGACAGGCGTTTTCGTCCGGTACGCGCCGGGTTTCGGGCGGGCATGGCGATATTTCTGTTTCACGGCCTGGGACGACGAGCAGTAGACGGGCGCGCCGAGGGGAATGTCGGGGTGATCGCCAGGCAGCTCGATTTCCACGGCGGCGCCGGCCGGCGCCTGGAAGACTTCATGGCGTTTGCCCTGTCGATTGAGTATGAACAACCGGTCCACGGCAAAACCAAACGGTTTTCCCAGCACGGGCAAGTCGATCTGCAACCCGTCATGGCGCTCGAGCGGGCGTTGCGTGCGGAAGCACAGTCGCGCCTGCGGCTTGCCGGCAATGCCACTGCGCTTGCGGCTTATCGCTTCCACGTTGCCGATCAGCGTACCGCGGTGCCCGACGGTATCGCGGTCGGCGACTTCCTTGTCCTTGTGCGAGTGCACGAACAGCCGGGTCCAGGGGCGGCTGAAGACCGTCTGCATGTCGGCCTCTAACTGGGGGCGCTCCGCGGCGGTCAAGCGGCCGTCGATCAACTGGCGGTAATAAGTGGTCGTCGTGGCCACATAAAGCGGGCTCTTCTTGCGTCCTTCGACTTTGAAGCACGAGACGCCGGCAGCCCGCAAAGCAGGGATGTGATCCGGCAAGGCCAGATCTTTCATGGAAAAGGGAAAACCCTGGCGGGGATCGCGGCGCACCGGGCTGCCGTCGCGCAGCGTGCCTGGCGCATCCGTGACGTCGTAGCTGTCCCGGCACGAATAGGCGCATTTGCCGCGGTTGCCGCTCCGGCCCAGTGTCTGGGCGGAGAACAAGCACAGGCCGCTGTAGGAATAGCAGAGGGCGCCGTGAATGAAGACCTCGGTCTCAATGCCAGCTTGCGCGGTGATGTCGTGTACTTCCTTGAAGGTCAGCTCCCGCGCCAGCACCACGCGCTGAAAACCCAGTTGCCGTAGCACCTCGGCCCCCGCACGGTTGTGCACGGCCAGTTGCGTGCTGGCGTGGAGCTCCAACTTCGGAAAATACTGACGAACAAGATGATAGACGCCGAGGTCTTGAATGATCAGCGCATCCACGCCGACGGCCTCGAGCGCCGCCACGGCTTCAACCAGTTCCCGCAGCTCATCCTGGCGAATGACGGTATTGACGGTTACGAAGACGCGCCGTCGCGGCTGCAGGCTGTGGGCGTAAGCTGTGATCTCGTCTACTTCCTCCAAAGTAAAGTTCTCCGCTTCCGCGCGGGCAGAGAATTTCTTCAGCCCAAGATAGATGGCATCCGCCCCGAAATGGAATGCCGCAAACGCCGCTTCCGGTCCGCCTGCCGGCGCCAGCAGTTCGACCTGGCGCTGGCCGATGGCTTGAATTTCTGGAACCGCCGTTGCCTTGTCCAGGTCGACACCATACGCTCCCTGCGGCGCCAACGGTTCGGGCGAATCAGTCCCGGTTAGCAGAGCGGACGCTTCCGGCAACGGATTAACAGCACTCCAACCATGCCATGCCGGCGCAGCATGGCCGGCTTCTTGTCCCGTT
>DASZFN010000898.1:0-7424 GCA_035939715.1 Gemmataceae bacterium
GCCCTCAGGCCATCCCGGCCACTCGTGGACCATCTCCGCGTCGGGCTGGACCAGGGCGGCAATGGCTTCCGTGCGCAGCTCCGGGGTGACGCGCATCCTGGCGGCTCTACGGATCGAGGCGAGCGTTTCAAAGCGCTGGCCGACCCGATCGCTGCTGCGCTCGGCGCGCGCCTGCTGCACCAGCGCGTGGAATAACTGCTCCCTGGCGTCTTCCAGCGCGGCCTCTTTGTCCTTGAGAGCATCCTTTTTCTGCTTCGCCTCACTCACCGCGCCGGCTTCAGCGTCGGTGGCGCGGATCATGCCCCACGTGGTGCCGATGATGCCGCCCATGAGCACCAGCATTACCAGCGCGACCGCAAGCACCGGCCCACGATGCCGGCGCAGGAGCTTGCGTAACCGGTAGCCCACTGACGGCGGGAAAGCCAGCACCTGTTCGTCGTTCAAATACCGTTGCACGTCCGCCGCCATCGCGCTGGCCGACTCGTAGCGACGATTGCGATCCTTCTCGAGGGCTCTCATCACAATCCAATCCAGCTCGCCACGACACAGCTGGCGCAGTCCCTTCGCGTCGCAGGCCCGGTTGGCGGATACGGTTGCCAGACCCCGCCCCAGGGTGCTGATGCGCGTGCTCGGCCTGGGTGGCTCCTCTTCACGGATAATGCGCCGAATCTCGTCGAAGTCCGCCGTCTTCAGCCGTTCCCGGTCAAACGGCGTCGTGCCGGTCAACAGTTCGTAAAGCAGCACCCCCAGGGCATAAATGTCGGTCCGTGTGTCGATGTCGAGGCCGCTCATCTGGGCCTGTTCCGGACTCATGTACAACGGCGTGCCGATTATCTGGGCGAAGTTCGTGAACAGGGTCTTCTCCGTCAACTGCTGGCCGGTGGCCTTGGCGATGCCGAAGTCGATCACCTTTACGACCGCCCTGTCGTCGTGCCGCGTCACCAGCACGTTGGTCGGCTTGACATCGCGGTGAATGATACCCTTCAGGTGCGCGTGCTGGATGGCCTGGCATACGGTAATGAACAGTTCCAGCCGCGGGCGTACGGGCAAGAGGTTCTGATCGCAGAAGTCCGTGATCGGGATGCCGCGCACCAGCTCCATCACGAAGAACGGCCGCCCCGTTGGCGTTTCGCCGCCGTCGAAGACATGCGCGATGTTGGGGTGGTCCATGAGGGCCAGGGCCTGCCGCTCGGCCTCGAAGCGGCCGACGACTTGCCGCGTGTCCATGCCCGGCTTCAGCACTTTCAAGGCGACCTTGCGGCGGACAGGCCGCGTCTGCTCGGCCATGAAAACGACGCCAAAACCACCCTCGCCGATCTGCTCCAGGAGCTTGTACGGCCCGATCTCTATGCCGGGGCCCTCGGCGACAGCCGCCTGAACGGCAGCTGCCTCATCGATGGTGGTGATCAGATTGGGAGCGCGGGATTCCAGGAAAGCGCCCGGGGCTTCGTGGGCCCGCAGCAACGTCTCAACGCGCTGGCGGAGCTCTGCATCGGCGCCGCACAGGCGGTCGAGGACGGCGGCCCGGCCGGCAGCGCTATCCTCTTCGGCGGCGGCGAGAAAGACATCCTGGACACGCGCGGGATCGGCCGGCACAGTATTGCCCTCTACAGCGGTTCACCTATCAGTGCGACATCTGCGCGTGCCGCTGTCGAAAAAAAATGGCTTTGCCCAAAGAGGGGACGGGACCCTTAGGGGTCTCGTCCCCTTTTTTGGGCAAATCATTTGCCGAGGGAGTTTCGCAGCCAGGCGCGGGCGTAGGTCCATTTCCGCCGGGCCAGGTAAACGGTGATACCAAGAACGGCAGCGATGTCCTGGTGGCCTAGCCCGGCGAAGTGACGCAACTCGACCACCCGGGCCGCGACCGGGTCTTCGGCGGCGAGGCGGCTCAAGGCCTCGTCCAGGGCGAGCACGTCCTCCGCAGGCGGCGGGGCGGCAGCGTCGGCGAGTTTGACCCGCCGTAGAGCCCCGCCGTGCTTGAGTCGATGCTTGCGGCGCGCGGCTTCCACCAGAATCCGCCGCATGGCCTCGGCGGCCGCGGCAAAAAAGTGCCCGCGGCCGTTCCAGTACTGGGTCTTGTCAACGTTCACCAGCCGCACATACGCCTCGTGGACCAGGGCCGTGGCCTCCAGCGTCTGGCCGGGCCGTTCCTGGGCAATCTTCTCGGCCGCCAACTTGCGCAACTCGTCGTAGACCAACGGCAAGAGTTGCTCTGCAGCGTGCGCGTCGCCGTGCTCGATCGCATCCAGAATCAGCGTGACGTCGGCCATCAGCGTCGAACCTCTGAGCCATCGACCAGGTGGAACATTGTCGGCACTCGTTCAAAAACAAGGCTGGCACGGCCGGGCGAGGTTTTCTCGACCTACCGACGGTGCCCGACGCTCGTTGTGAGGAACGGGGAATACGGCTTCCGCGCCATGCCCGTGAGGCTTTCACAAAAGGAGAGTTGAGGGCTGGTAGAAGCAGCGATGCCGGAGGGAGAACGCTAACAGAGGAGGGGCGCGCCGATGCCGTTGCGATTTTCATGTTCGCAGATAGGCGTCGCAGGCAGCGGGTGTCGATGACAGGACAGGGACAGGCACGGCTTCGTAACGGCAAGCGGCCGGTGCGGCCTCAGCGCGGGCGAGCGGGCATTTCTCCGCAACGCCCGGCAGGGCTGCCCGGTCAGGTCGAGCACGTAGTCGTCGTCATCGTCCTGGCTCGGCGAGGGGTTTTGGGATGCGGGTGGCAGGCTTCCGGGCGCAGCCAAGAGGAGGACTTGCGAATCGAGGCAGGCCCACAAGGTGAGCAAGGCGCAGAGCAGCACCCGCAGACGGCAACGGCGGGCCGCTGGCAGCAAGGCCATTGAACTGAAAACTCGGCGCGTCATGGGTGGTAGCCCAGCTTCACGTGCCGCAAAGGTTTGCGGCAGTTTGAGGCCATCACAATTTCATCATGCTACAGCGAGCGCAAGAAACGTCAAGCGCCTTGGTTTTTACCAGAGCGTGGCTTGGTGCCCTCAGGCTGTGCTGACAAAGCGCACTCGGTCACCTCGACGGCAACTCCAAAATACGATCAACTGTGTCCGCCAGGATTGGTCTGGTCGACGACGGGGAAATCGTTGGCGTAATCGCTGCGTCGGCTGGCATCGCTCCATCCGCAAACTCGATCACCTGGTCTACTTCATCCTGAAAGAGAGCTTGTTTGGAATCAGGATCTACCTGTGCAGCCATCGGCTTCACCTCACAGGGACCGGCCAGTACAGCCTCGATGCGCCGGCGCTGCTCGGCTGATGGGTTTATCTTAAGCGCTTCGCGCTGGAGCGCCGTCATGCCAGCTTGGCCATCAAGGCCCGTGCGTCGGGGCGTGCCAGTGTATAAGGACGTTTTCTATGATCGTCCTTGAAACTTCTGGACACTGCCTTATTCTCACCAATAGGGTTTCCGCGTTGCCAGTCAATGCCAGCGCAACCCCTTAGAAAGCGAATCCGCCATGGTGAAAAAACTGCGCAGGGCAACGACGCCCCGACTAGCAAGCGCGTCTAAAGCAGTCGTAAAGGCGACGAAAGCAGTCGACCGCGAGGAAAAAATCCTCCGCGAGGCTACCAAACATCTAGTGTATGAACAGGGCATGTTCCTGGTGGCCACTGGTCTTCGTGAAACGCGCGTCAAGGGACTACGGGTCTGGATCATCACCGTGACGTTGCGCTATACGACAGCACACGAAGGCTACCTTGGCGATCTGCTCTACGACGGAGAGAATTTCACGTTCCTTACCCCCACCGAAGTCCGAAAAGATCGCGCGCGGCAGATTGCTGCTGATCCTGAGCGAATGCGGAAATGGAATGAATATCGAGCTTCCACTTTACCGCCAGGAGAAGGATAACACCTGTGCCCTGGCGTGCCTGCGCATGGTGCTCGGTGGGTTCGGCATCAACGTTGAAGAGAGTGAGCTGGAAGTCTCGGCGCACCTGGAAGAACAAGGCACTGTAATCGACGACCTCGAACGTCTGGCGCGGGAGTTCCGGCTCGTTGCGGAAATTCAGGATGCCTCTGTCCAGGATTTGCGGCGGATTCTTGCGGATGGAAAACTTGCCATCACGTACATAGATCGCGCCGTGTTTGAGTTGCGACCTGGCCAGCGACAGAGGCATTCCATTCGGGATGCCATCATCCACACCGTGATTCCCACGCGGATTACTGCCAAATTCGTGACATTCCACGATCCCCGTATTCCACGGATCGCTCGCAAGACCGCGTCATTGTTCCGGCAAGCTTACCTGGGCCTGGGAGGCCGTTGCGTTGTTTGTTCGAAAGCGGATGCAACCTAATGCCGCCTACGGTCCAGCGCCGTTGTTCTGCCATGGGATCTGACGCTGGAGAGCCCGCGGGCTCATTTTTGGCCTGGGGCCGCGCGGCGTATCCGCAGGCGTTCCAGAGATGCTTTCGCTTCCTGGGTCACGCGCGACTCGGGGGCTCCTTTGGCCAGTTCGTCCAGCAATTCACGAGCTTGCGAAGAGCAGATGTGTTCCAGTACCTCCAGGGCGCGCAAGCGGCGCAGCTTTTCGGCAGAGCGCACCACGGTGGGCACCGCCAGCAAAGCCTCGATGCGCCGGCGCTGCTCGGCTGATGAGTTTATCTTAAGCGCTTCGCGCAGAGCCGGCTCAGCGCACTCTTCCAGGTCGGCCAGTTGCCGGGCCGCGTCCTCGCGCTCCTGAAACCGCCCGCTATCAAGATCGGCAATCAGCTTGTGCAGCCGTTCCGCTGGCAGCGCTGGCTCTGCGGAAAGCCGTGCACGCAAGAGGTCCGGTGTCGTGTCCGGCTGGCTTACGAGACCCCAGATGGCAGCGTGAGCCTTGCGCGCGTCGCGCCCCGCGAGATCGTTCCACCACTGTTCCTGCTCTGCAGGCACGAAAGGCGCATGGACGGCGCGTGGTCGCGCTGCGGGTGATATGTCCCAGAGAAGAATAGTGCTATCGCTGTGTCCAGTTGCCAGTCCCCTGCCGTCGGGCGTGAAGGCAAGACAGTAGATGGGGGCATCATAGCCGGCGTGGCGCATCAGTTCCTTACCTGTCGCGGCGTCCAGCAATTGGATGATCCGATCTCTTCTCGCAAGCGCGAGACGCTTGCCATCCGGTGAGAATGTGATTTGTTCGATCTCGTATTCCCAACCTTCTTTGCCGAACTTGATGGTAAGCCGTTCTTTACCAGTCGCCAACTCCCACAGGTGAAGTGCATGGTTCTCCCAACGAGAGCCATTGTCGCCGGGAGACACGCGACAGGTAGAAGTTACAAGGATTCGGCCATCGGGCGAAAAGGCGGCGCGATGGCGGTAATTGTCGGGCTGCGGCAGCGTCAGCAGTTGCCGGCCTGTGGCTACTTCCTGGAGTACCACTTGCGTATTGCCGTAGCGCGTTTCCGATCCGCCTGCCTTCATGGTCGCCGGTCCAGGGCGAGCTTTTTTTGCCGCTGGCCCTACCGTGCCTTCTTGCATGTCCAGGTAGCCCACCATGATTTTGGAATCGGGTGAAAAGAGAGACCACTGGCGACTGGGATTCTCCATCCGGCTCAGCATGAGCCGGCCGGAAGCAACATCCCAGGTCTCTAACATCAGACCGGCTTTTCCTCCCGCCGACAGCGAGGCAGCAGTCCGCCCATCGGCCGACAGAGCAAAGGTTGTAAAGCGGTAGCTATCCGGCGATGCCTGTTGAACAGGTTTGTCCGGGTTAAAGCGCCGGACTTCCTTGCCGGTACGCATTTCTCGCAAGTGAAGCTGGTCGTCCTTTCCCGTCGAGAGAAAGGTTTGGCCATCGGGCAGCGCGGCGATTGCGGCAACCGCCCGAGCTGAGCCCCGGTACTCGTGCAGTTGCTTTCCGGTGCCGACTTCCCAGGCGCAGACGGTCCCGTCCCCGGCGCTGCTCATCAGGGTGCGGCCATCTGGGGAAAAGGAGAGATAGTAGACTCGCCCCTCATGGCCCGGGTGGCCCGGCAAAGGCTGACCTGTGATCGTATCCCATAGATTGATTCGGGAGTCGCCGTCGGGAAGGAGCAATGTTCGACCGTCAGGTGAAAAGAGAAGATGTCCCGCACATCGGCTTGGCACGGTGAAGCGGCGCAGGAATGTTCCTGTGCCGGCGTCCCAGAGAGAGATCAAGGCCTCGAGACTATTGTCTTCTATCCAATCCGTCGCCAGGGTTTTGCCGTCGGGCGTAAAAGCTAAACCATAGCGTGCACAGGCAGGCTTTCCCTGAAGCTTGCAGCGCTCCTTGCCGGTTTCCACATCGATGACAACAACCGGCTCCCGGCTGTAAGGGACAACGGCGAGCAACCTGGCGTCACGCGAAAACCGCGACGTGCGCTGTTGCGGAATCTTGAGATCGACCGTATTTCGCAGCGCGCCGGTAGCCACGTCCCAGTGACGAAGCAGCTTCTGGGCGCGCCCGCGCTGGCTGAGCGTGACCAGCGTGCGACGATCGGCCGTGAAAACACCGTCGGCACCCATCTCTCCTGCATGTCCCGGCAGACGTTGAACCTCCTGGCCATCTGCCGTAGTGACTAGAGAGATCGACCCATCCCTGCTTGAAGTCGCTATCAGCCTGCTATCCGGCGAAACCGTCAATATGTAACCACCCGGCGAGATTTGCTGGAATACGCGGCCGGTGTCTACATCCAATAAGCTGCCGCTCCCTGCAGCCAGCCATTTCCCATTGGGAAAGAACCGAACGGGGCCGCCGTATCCCTGGCTGCCGCGCAGTTGCCACATTAGTTTACCCGTCGCCGTGTTCCATAGTCGCACCAGTCCATCACCGCTCGTGGCCACCATCTTGCCGTCGGGAGAGAAGTCTGCGCCCAGGCCCCCGCTATGGTGGTGGCGCCATTGCACCGTGCCCATGCGCGCCAAGGCCCCTGACGGGAGTGGATCGCCAAACAAGTCCGTTCGTGCTGCCTTGCCCTCTTGAGTCGCGACCGGCTCCTCCAGCACGACTAGTCCGGCCGCTTGTCGCCCGGCCGCCTGGTCCACATCCGCGACATCCGCCTTCAAGGCTACATAAAGCGCCATCCCCGTGCCGCCTGATGCCAGGCCCACGAGCAACAAGCAAACCACCAGGATCTTTGTCCTGGTTGCAGCCAGACTTTTGAGGAAGTCCCCGGCCAATCCCAGGACATTCGTTGAAACCGAGGCCGTTCCTATGCTTATCGCGAACTCCACCGCCGCCTTCACGGTGGTCGCCGTCAATACGGCAGGCACAGCCGACGCCTGTGGAATAATCCCGGCCGACAGCATCGCCAGCGACAGCGTCAAACCGCGCCGCGTTAGCCGCATCCGTAGCCGTTCGCGCCCCTGTTCCAGACGCCGCTTAAGCGTGCGCAGCGACCAACCCAGTTCCTTGGCCGCCTCGTCTGTAGTCCGGCTTTCGACGTAACAGAGCAGCAAGGGCTCACGAA
>DASZFN010000899.1:0-3070 GCA_035939715.1 Gemmataceae bacterium
ATTCCCGAAGGCCTGTACCGATTGCGCCACGGTCGCGGAATCTGCGCCCGGACGGGTCAAGATGAGAACCGGCAAGTCTGACCAGACAGGCTGTGCGGCAAGCGCGTGCTCCAAAGGCCAGCCCTGGCCTTCAGCGAGAACTTCTTCAGCCAACAGCATAGCGCCGGCACCAGCACCGAGCTCTTGGGCAAGGTTTTCCAGGTCTACACAGACGACACAATGGATCCCTGCGTTGCTCAGGGCCGCTGAAATCAGGCTGGCATCTTTCCCGGTCGGAGCCAAGATCAGAACGCGCTGTTCCAGGCGCTTTCGCTCGGGTTCTGTCATGACTTGGCTTTCTGCGACAACGGCAATTCCCCGTCTTCCACTGTTGGCACGCCCGTGAGCACCCCGCGATACCTCGTCAAAGGTTCGCCGACGTGGATTCCATCACTCTCCAGCCGAAACTCGCGTATGCTTCTCTCGTGCTTGCCGCCACGCTTCTTGACGACGGATATGGCCTGGCGCACTTCGCCGCGCATCTCAAAATAGCGAATTAGAATTACGGCATCCGCGAGGTAGCTGGCATCGACCGGCGTCTGCATCGCGCCGCCGATCAATCCCTGATGAGCCCCGATCAGAATAGTGGCGACGCCGCGTTGGCCCAGGTAGCTGAGCAGCTCGTGCAGCTGAATGGCCAGAAAGCGTTCCTCGGGCATGGCGTTGAGGTAGCCGTTCAAGCTGTCGATGACCACGATGGCGGCGTGATCCCGTTCGACAGCGTTGCGGATCGCGTGAGAAAACTCACCGGGAGACAGCTCCGCCGGATCCACTTCTTGAGGGATAATTCGGCGGCTATCAATGTGCTCGGAGAGAGGGATGCTCATTCCGGCGGCGCGGCTGAGCAGTGTATTGAGACTTTCGTCAAAGATAAACAGGGCCGTTACCTGGCCACGGCTGGCAGCCGCCACCGCAAACTGTATTGCAAGTGTGGACTTGCCCGTACCGGCAGCACCCACAATCAGCGTGCTCGTTCCTTCCTCAATACCGCCGCCAAGAAGCTCGTCGAACGCTTTGAGGCTGCTCGACAGCTTTTTTCGCGATGTAAGCTGTCGGTGCTCCGAGGCAACCACGCGGGGAAAAACCTTGAGCCCCCCTTGCCTGATCACGTAATCGTGATAACCGCCGCGATACTTCTTGCCGCGATACTTGACCACCCGCAGACGCCGACGCTCCGCGCCGTATTCGGGGTTCAACTGCTCAAGCGCCACCACTCCATGCGCAAGGCTCTGGACCTGGAGGTCGCGATCGACGGACGTCAGGTCGTCCAGGAGCAGCACCGTACTGCCCCGACCGGCAAAAAACTGCTTCAGCGCAAGAATTTGGCGGCGGTAGCGCAGCGCGTTGCCCGCCAGCAAGCGCAGCTCGGAAAGTGAGTCCACCACCACCCTGGCCGGCTTCAGACGCTCCACATCGGCCAGGATCGGATTCAAGGTCTCAGCCAACTCCACTTCCGAGGCGTGGAAGACGGTGTACTGTTCCTCGCCGCGCAAACTTCCTTCGGATGGAACTAGTTGACGAATGGAAATCCCGTCCAGCGACCAACCATGGGAGGAGGCAACCGCCTGCAGTTCCTCTTCGGTTTCTGAAAGCGTCACGTAGAGTACCGGCTCCTCGCGATTGACGCCTTGCAGCAGGAATTGAAGGGCGAGCGTCGTCTTGCCCGAGCCGGGGGCCCCTTCGATCAAGTAAAGGCGATTGGGCGCGAAGCCACCTCCCAGGACCTCATCGAGGCCGTCCACATTCGTTGCCGCCAGAAATTCTGGAGGGGTCTGCGCGCCTTGCGATGCACTAACCATTGGGCCTCACTGATTCGCGGTTAACGAGTGATCATGGCTCTTAGCCTGTCCTTTGGACGCAAGAATGTCTCAGGTGGGGCCACAGTTGAACTACCCTTTACTTCGTTTTGGGTCGGTCGAGGCGACCCGCGAATTCGTCGCTTTTTGAGCAATTGACATGCCAATGATGGCACGGCGATTGCTTCGGCCAGTGTCCCGGACAAGAAGTAGCAGGCTCAGTGACGAGCCGTTCCGGTCGCCTGGAACCATTACGGATGGATAGGAGGTAAGTCATGGGTTTGATTTTGCTGATCATTCTGATCCTGTTGGTCTTTGGCGCAGCTCCGGCATGGCCACACAGCCGCGGCTGGGGTTATTACCCCAGCGGTCTGCTGGGGCTGCTGCTCATCATCCTCTTGGTGATGCTGCTGCTCAATGTGATCCCATGGGGGGTCCGCTGATGGGTCCCGAGCCGAGAAAGAGCTCGCCGAATTCTCGCGCCGGCTGAAGACGTGAGGTTTCGTTATTCATGGCACCGCCTCCAGGCGAGAAAGGACTTCCCGCCTGAGGGCGGCGATGCTGAACAATCCGCAAAAACTCACCACAATCACAGGCCGGGTTCAACTCCCACTCGCACAGACCGAAATCGATTTCCGCCGGCTGCCAAAAAAGGGATTTGTTTTCTTTCGGCGCGCCTCCTTATAGAGAATCTTCGGGCCGCGCACCCCTTCATGGGGCAGCGGTGGTTCGGGACGTGAAATTACGTCATTCCATGAGCAAGAACTGAGCGTGCAATGAAACCAGGGCGACTTAACGTTTGCATCGTCTTCGTGTTCGGCTGTTGCGCAGCGGTTGTGCCGGCGCTTGCCGCGGACCCGACGTCCAAATTCGACCCAAAAATAATGCAAGGCCGGCCGATCGGCGACTGGTTCAAGCAGGCCTCCGATAAAGACCAGGCGACACGCGACAAGGCGACCGAAGTCATCCTCCAATGCCTGACGAATCGGGACCAGGCATTTCGCTCAAACCTTCACAGCTGGTTGTGTGGGAACGCTGCGGTCGGCATGCCGGTCGTTATTAAGGGATTGGACCACGAGGACAGCGAAATCCGCGACGAGTCGGCGTACGTTCTCGGCCACATGCCTTATTCGGCCGCTACGATTCTGCCGATCTTGCGTGCCAAGTTTAAGTCCGCGGAGCTGCTCAACAGGCTCGCTCTCGCCGAGGCAATCCTCTATCTCTCCCCACCGAGC
>DASZFN010000900.1:0-14887 GCA_035939715.1 Gemmataceae bacterium
TCAGCTCTACTCCGAGCGAGCGCAGGCTGAGGTTGCGTGAAGGTCAGTAGTCAGTAGCCAGTAGTCAGTAGCAAAACCTACTGGCCACTGACTACTGGCTACTGACTCCTGACCCCTATCCTTTTCTTTCTCCAGGAACAGAGAAATGAACAGAGACCCCATTCTTTTCCGGGTCGATGGTACGACCCGCACCGGCTGGGAACGGCTGGCTCGCTGCATGGCGTTGGCGGCGGCGCTGCAGAGACGCCGGCGGCCGACTTACTTCCTGTCCCAGGTCGAGCCTGGTTCGCTGGCCCTGTCGATCAAGCGGGCGGGCAATGAATGGCTGGACGCCGACAGCTCCGCCGGCTCCGCCGCCGACCAGACCGAACTGATTCAGGAAATCCGCCGCCTGTCGCCCGCCGCAGTCGTGATCGACGCCCCCGAGGCGAACGAGGAATACCTGTCGGCCCTGGAAGGCACCGGCGTCATGGTTGTGTCGCTGGATCACCTGGCGAGCACCCGATTCCCATCCCGCCTCGTAATCAATCCGCTGCTCGGCCCGGGGCGCGACTCCTACACGTTTGAAGCGGGTACGCAACTGCTGCTCGGCACCCGCTATGCCCTGGTACGCCCCGAAATACGGCGCGTGCGACCGGCGCGTTCCCAGGAACCACCCACCCCTATTCGTGCCTTGATTGCCCTGGGCGACGACGACCCTCATCAGCAAACGAGCGCATTGACGCGCTTGCTGCTCAACGTGTCGAAGATCGAGCGCATCGATATGGTTGTGCGGCCGCAGTATCCGCAGCTCGAGAAGTTGCAAGCATTGGCGGCCGCCCATCCCGAGCGCGTTTCCCTGGCCACGGAAACGGCGGAGATAGCAGGCCGGATCGCGCGCTGCCATTTTGCCATTTCCGGCGGAGCGGCGTGGTCGCTGGAGTTCGCCTGCGTGGGCGTGCCGCAGCTCCTCATCGTCCAGTCCGAGGCCCATTGGCCTACGGCGCAGCGCCTTGAGGAAGAAGGCGCCGCCACTTGCCTCGGCTGGCATGAAAGCGTGTCCGTGCAGACCATCCGCATGGCCGTGCAAAACCTGCTCAACGATCCGCTCGAGCGGCAAGCCATGGCCCGCTGCGGCCGGCAGCTCATCGACGGCCGCGGACCCGACCGGCTCGTGACCGCGCTCGAAGTGTTGCTCCATCCTTCGCGGCGCATCGCGCTCGGCGCAGCGGCGTGAGTGGTGGAGTAGTGAGTGGTGAGTAGTGAGTGGTGAGTGGTGAGTGGTGATGGGCGCTTGTCTTCCCTACTGGCATCCTGGAGTCCTGGCCTCTATCCTAAATGTTGGTTGTCCAAGGTCCCGACCACTCACCACTAACCTACTCACACTCACCACCAATGGACAAGCAACTCGTCGCCACTGTCCTCAGCGAGATTGGCACTCTGCTGGCGCTGAAGGGCGAGAATTCTTTTCGGTGCAATGCCTACCACGCTGCGGCTCGGGCCATTGAGCAAATGGAAGGGGATCTCGCCCAGGTTGTAGCCGCAGGCAAGCTGGCCGAGATTCGCGGCATCGGCGACACGCTCCAAGAAAAGATCACGATTCTGGTTACCACCGGCGCGCTGCCTTTCTACGAGGAACTGCGCGCGGCAACGCCTCCCGGCCTGCTTGAGATGCTGCGCCTTCCCGGGGTCGGGCCCAAGAAAGTCAAAACCCTGTATGAGCTGCTGAAAATCGACGACATCGCCAAGTTAAGACTGGCGTGCGAGCAGGGACAGGTTGCCGAGCTGAAAGGCTTCGGTGAAAAAACCCAGCAGAAGATTTTGGAAGGCATTGAGTTCCTCAGTCGCGTCGGCCAGCGCGTGCGCATCGATGAGGCCTGGGAACTGGCCAGCACCTTGCTGGCGGGTCTGCGCGATTGCAAAGGCATCAAGCGCCTGGAGCCGTGCGGCAGCCTGCGGCGCCGCAAGGAAACGATTAACGACATCGACATTCTGGCCAGCGCCGACGATGCCACGCCCATCATGGCCTGCTTCGTCAAGCTGCCCGGCGTCATCCAGGTAGTCGGCCAAGGGGAGACGAAATCGAGCGTGGTCTTCGATCACGACCTCGGCAACGGCCGGCGCGTGATCATGAACGCCGACCTGCGCGTGGTGCGTCCGGAGCAATTTCCCTTTGCCCTGCACTACTTCACCGGCAGCAAGGAGCACAACATCGCCGTGCGGGCGCGGGCCCAGCAGCGCGGGTTGAAGCTCAATGAGTATGAATTGGCCGGCCCCAAGCGCAGCATCCCGTGCAAGGAAGAGGCGGACCTCTTTCGTGCCCTGGACCTGGACTACATCGCGCCCGAGCTCCGCGAAAATACCGGTGAAATCGAAGCCGCCGCGGAGCACCGTCTGCCGCACCTGGTGGAAGCGAACGATTTGCAAGGGACCTTCCATTGCCATACAACCTGGAGCGACGGCACGGCCGGCGTCAAGGAAATGGCCCAGGCGGCGCAGAAGCTTGGCTACAAATACCTGGGCATCGGCGACCATTCGCAATCCCTGGCCATTGCCTCCGGCCTCACGCCGGAGCGGGTGCGCCTGCAGCATGCCGAGATCGACCAGGTGAACGCCAAGCTTAAAGAGTTCAGAATCTTCAAAGGAACGGAATGCGATATCCTGGCGGACGGCCGGCTGGATTACGACGACGAAGTTCTAGCCCGCTTTGAATACGTGGTGGCCAGCGTCCACACTCTTTTCAATATGTCCACCGAGGACATGACGGCGCGCATCGTGCGCGCGGTTAGCCATCCGCGCGTTTCCATGCTGGGCCACGCCACCGGGCGGCTCTTGCTGCGTCGCGACGGTTATAAGGTGGACCTCGAGGCCGTTCTGCAGGCGGCAGCAAGACATGGCACCATGATCGAGATCAACGCTCACCCCAATCGGCTGGATATCGATTGGATCCACGCCAAGCGCGCCCGGGCGCTTGGGGTAAAGCTAGTCATCAATCCCGATGCTCACAGTACGGATGAAATAGGCTATACACGCTATGGAGTGGATGTAGCAAGACGCGGCTGGCTGGAGAAAAAAGACGTGTTCAACACGGCTAACACCGGCGACATAGCCAAGGCATTTCAGGCAAGAAGGGAAGGCAAATAGCCCATACTAACCCGAAGCGTAAGCGAGGGAACTTCGCGAGAGGCCCTCGCTTACGCTTCGGGTTAGTGTGTCGTAGAAAAGGCGCGACTCTTGCAATTGACAGCGAGAATCGGGCCATGATACTTAATGGCACAATTGCCAAAGATTATTCCCGCGGCTCGTCGGCTGACGGCAACGGATCGCCCAAGTGCAAGGACGCACCCGCATGAATCACTTCCTTTATGGCGTGGCCCGTGCCGTCGCCGAAAGCTTCGATCTCCCGTCTCCCATTCTCGAAATCGGCTCCTATAAGGTTGCAGGACAAGAAGAGATTGCCGACTTGAGGCCGCTCTTTCCTGGCAAGGATTACGTCGGCGTCGACACGCGCTCGGGACCAGGGGTGGACCAGGTTGCGGATGTCGAGGCCCTGCCGTTTGCCGAGAGCACCTTCGGCACGGTCATTGCCATGAGCACGTTCGAGCATGTGCCGCGCTTCTGGCGCGGCTTCGAGGAAATCCATCGCGTGCTCCGGCCGCACGGGGTTTTGTTCGTTTGCTGTCCCTTCTACTTTCACATCCACGCTTATCCGAGCGATTACTGGCGCTTCACGCCCGAAGCCTTCGAGGTGCTGCTCGAAAACTATCCACAGCGGATTTTGGGATGGCATGGCCCGCCGCGGCGCCCCGCCAACGTGTGGGCTGTGGCCTTTCGCGAGCAATGTGCTCCGGTCACGCGCCGGCAGTACGACACGTACCGGGAGTTGCTCGACCGCTATGCGCATCAGCCGATGTCGTGGGGCCGTAGCTTGCGATATCGTCTGGGCCGTTGGCTATGTGGCAGCCGGCCATTCGCACCGTATCTGGATCGGGAACGCTGGGAGACCGAATGTCGGAATTCTCGCGTGGCGTAGACACCGCGGGCAGCGACGCCGCCGCGGCCGATGCGCGCCAAGCCCCGCCACCGGCGCGGCCGCGCTCCGAGCGCGCCAAGATCCGTGCCTGGCGGCTGCACCTGGTAGACCAGGGCCCGGTCGATGTATCGGTCTGTATTGCCAGTTGGAACTGCCGGGATATTCTCCGGGCTTGCCTGCTGTCCGTGCACGATCAGCCCCAGGATGTCCGCCTGGAGACAATCGTGGTCGATAACGGATCGAACGACGGCGCGGCGGACATGGTCGCCGAAGAATTTCCCGAAGTAGTCCTGGTCCAGAATGCCACAAATCTCGGTTTTGCTCGGGCCAATAACCAGGCCGCCGAACGTGCCCGCGGGCGCTATCTGTTTTTCCTTAACAACGATACGGTTCTACCAGCCGGCGCTCTGGGCCGGCTGGTTGCCTTTGCCGACGAGCATCCCGAGGTCGGCATCCTGGGGCCGCGGCTGCGCGATGGCGACGGGCAAGTTCAGGTCTCCTACCGGCGGCGTCCTACCATCGGCGCCCTGCTGCATCGCACCAGCGTGCTGCGCTGGACCGGTCTGATGCGGCGCGCCTATCGCCGCTATCGCCGGCTCGATTTCGATCCCATCACGACCCGGCCCGTGGAAGTCCTCATGGGTGCGGCGATGCTCATGCCGCGCCGCGTCTATCAAGAATGCGGCGGCTGGGATGATACCTTCGCCTTCGGCGGCGAGGACCTCGAACTATCGGCGCGCATCGGCGAGCGTTTCCTTATCGTCTACCATCCGTCCGTGGAAATCACGCATCTAGGCCGAGAGAGCACGCGCCAACATATCGGCTTCGTGTCCTCGAACATGGCCATAGGCTTTCTGCGCTATCTGCGAAAGTGCGGCTATTCCAGGCCGATGCTCTGGACGTACAAGGCGGCGGTAACGCTCGATGCGCCTATTCAATTCGTCGGCAAGGCCGTGCAATACAGCCTGCGCCGCCTGCGCGGACAGCATGAGAAAGCGCAGAAAAGTCTGCTGGCGATGCACGGCTTCGGACATTTCATGGCAAAGGGGCTGCTGCCGTTCTGGCGGGCTTAAGGAGTACGGAGTACTCAGTACGCAGTACTCGGGGACTCGGTACTGTGTACTCGGCTACTCCGCACGTCTACGGCCACGGCTCCCAGGCGCCCCAATTATCCAGATACTGTTGTAAAGCCGGCATCTCCCCAACCTTTGCTGCAATCCAGGCCCTGGCTTCCTCGCGGACCAGCACCTGCTCCTGCTCCAGGGTAAGCTGCCCCGTCAGGACCCGGCTGCGCAGAAAAACGAAATACGTGTCCAGCGTGTCGAACATGCAGTAATCGCTGATCTCCTGCTTCTTGCCTTCCTGGTACATCGCGTAAACCTGGTCACCGGTCACATCCATTTTGCCGGGCTTGCCGAGGATTTTGGAAAGCAGGTTGAGCCCTCCGGCCAGCCGCACGGCACCGAAATTGGAGAATAGCTCCAGCAGGTCGGTGTGGTTGCCGCGATAGCGATCGCGCGTCCGCAAGAAGTATCCCTGGGCACTGTGTCCATAACGAAAAGCGGCCAGTTCCAGGAGCGGCAAGTCGAAGCAGCGCCCGTTGTAGGTCACCAGCTCGGCACGCGGATAAAGCGAGATGCCCTGCCAGAATTTCTTGGTAATGTCCCCCGGATGAAAATGCGGAACGCCCAGGTTGGTAATGGACTGTAGCCGGAAGTCGGCGTCCACGCGAATGACACAAATCGCCACGGGAATTTGAAAACTCACCGGCAGGAAATCGGTGCCGTAGCGCTCGCGCGCTTCGACCTGTGCTTTTTGGATTGCCTCGGTGTCCGAAATACTGTCCTTCGGATACTTGACGAGCCGCACCAGGCGGCCATCCGGGACGCTCTCCGTGTCGAAGATCAGGTAGCTCGGATCCTTGGGTTCTTCACTTCGCGGACTGGGCGGCGAATCGGCAGTCGTCATGGTGCACCTTCATCATGCAGCAAAGTCATGTGGCCTGCAAAGCGGGAGAATTGTAGACTCTGTGTCAATTTATAGAGTGAACAGGAGACGGCGATTTTGAAGCAGCTTCCAGGAAACATAGAAGATGCAAGATTCGAGTCCGGAACAGTTGGAAGCATCGGCCCTGCCGGCCCCGGAAGCAGCCCCTGCTGGCCAAGTCTCCTCCAGGCGCGCGCTCTTCATTGTCTTTCTCGTAATGTTCATCGATCTGCTCGGCTTCGGCATCGTACTGCCGTTGTTGCCGCGTTACGGCAAGGAATTCCTCGAACCGCTTTTCCCCGGCGACGGTCAGGCCAAGCTGCGCGGCGCCATCCTTGGCTTGCTGATGGCTTCGTTCTCCGCCATGCAATTTCTGTTCGCCCCGATCTGGGGCCGGCTCAGCGACCGCGTCGGCCGTCGGCCGTTCTTGCTGCTGGGGCTGGGTGGCTCCATCATTTTTTACGCTCTCTTTGGCTTTGCGTCGGATTGGGGACGTGACCCGGGACATCAATTTCTCGGCCTCATACTCCTCTTCGTTGCCCGCATTGGCGCAGGCATCGCAGGCGCAACGGTGTCGACCGCCCAGGCAGTGATTGCCGACACAACCACACCCGAACGGCGCTCACAAGGCATGGCTCTGATCGGCGTCGCCTTCGGTCTGGGGTTCACTCTTGGACCTGCCTTTGCCGCGATCATCCTGGCGCTTCTGCCTCAGGTATATGGCGGCCCCGGCTTCCTGGCGTCGGCTTTCTCGTTCATTGCTTTCATTCTGGCCGCCACGATCATGCCGGAGACGCTCCGTCCTGGCGCCGCCCACAAAGAGCGCACCTGGTTCAGTCTGGCTGGGCTCCGTCTGGCCCTGCAAACCCCCACCGTTGGCACATTGATCCTTATTTTCTTCCTCTCGGTTATGGCGTTCGCAAGCTTTGAGCCGACGCTGGCGTTTCTGACCGGCGATGTGCTCGGCTACGGGGACGCCGGCAACTCGGTGGTCTTCAGTTATGTGGGCCTTGTTTTGATGCTTGCCCAGATGCTTTACCGGCGCATGGCGCGGCGCGGTGCGGCCGAGATTACGTTTATGTCGACCGGCAGCCTCTTGATGGCGCTAGGGCTGGGAGGTCTGGGAGCGGCAACGGTCTGGGCCACGGAATTCGCCACGGGAAGCAGCGGCGCCTTGCTGATCGGACTGCTGGCGGCGCTGGCCGTAGCCGTGACCGGCTTTTCGTTCGTTACGCCTTCCGTGCAGTCGCTGATCTCGCGGCGGAGCGATCCATACAAGCAAGGCGAAATCCTGGGCGTGAATCAGTCGGCCAATGCCATGTCGCGTATTCTTGGTCCCGCGCTGGGAACACCGCTCTATTTTTTACATCCGAGCCATGTTTTGCCTTATGCCTTTGGCGTCGTCTTGCTGGTAATTGTGCTGCTGCTCATTCCCCGGGTGCGGCAAGGTTAGAGTGGCTGCGAAAGGATTCGCTGCATGCTCAAGTGTCTTCGACTTCCCTTGTCCGAATACCGGGCCAGGCGCATCGCCATTATCAAGCCCAGCGCACTGGGCGATATTGTGCACAGTCTGCCGGTCTTGACCGCGCTAAGGCGGCGCTATCCCGAAGCCTACATCGCCTGGGTCGTGAACCATAGCTACGAAGGGCTCTTGCAGGGCCACGCGGACCTGAACGCGACCATCCCTTTTCATCGCGGCGCCGCTCAATCCGGCTTCTTCAAATCGATCTGGACTTACGGTGAGTTCATTCGACGCTTTCGCCGGGAGCGGTTCGATCTCGTGATCGACTTGCAAGGGCTGCTGCGCAGCGGCTTGATTACGGCCAGCAGCGGCGCCACCAGGAAAGTTGGTCTGAGCTCCGCGCGAGAAGGCGCGACCTGGTTTTACACCGATACCATTCCGGTCGCCGATTTTAGCGCGATTCACGCCGTGGATCGCTACTGGCTCGTGGCCGAGGCCTTCGGCGTCGGAGACACGCCCAAGGTATTTCGCGTGCCCATTAGTGAGATGGAACGCCGTTGGGCGGCGCAGTTCCTGCGCGACTGTCCGCGGCCGTGGCTCGCCTTGGGCGTCGGCTCGCGGTGGATGACCAAGCGCTGGCCGCCCGAGCATTTTGCCTTCCTCGCCGAGCGTGCATTGCGCTTTGCAGGGGGGACGGCGATCTTTGTTGGCGGGAGAGATGAAACGCCTTTGGCGCGGGCCACTGCCGAATATTTGCCGGGCCGCACACGCGACCTAACCGAGCGCACCACCTTGCCGCAGCTTGCTGCTATGCTGAACCTGGTCGATGTCATGATTGCCAACGATACCGGTCCGCTGCACCTGGCGGCAGCGCTCGGCCGACCTGTGGTCGCACCGTATACTTGCACCAAGATCCTTTTGAACGGGCCCTACGGAGCAGCCAGCGGGGCTGTGGAAAGCCGGGTCTGGTGCCAGGGCAGCTACGTCAAACGCTGCGACCGGCTGGAATGCATGACCGAGCTGACTCCCGACCGCCTGTGGCCAATTTTGCAGGATATCCTCCAAAGATGGCAGAGAAACTCCCTTTCCGCCTGATTCTGGCCAGCGCGTCACCCGCGCGTCGCTATCTTCTGAGCCGCGCCGGCTACGACTTCGAGACGCTGCCCGCGAACATCGAGGAGCCGGACGGCAAGGGCTTCCATGACCCGCGCACTCTGGTAGAACACATCGCCTGGCTTAAGGCCGCCGCGGTCGCCCCGAAAGTGCCCGAGGCCATTGTCATCGCCGCCGACACGCTCGGCTGGATCTACGGCGAACCGATCGGTAAGCCGGCCGACGCCACCGATGCGGCGCGGATCATTCGCAAGCTGGCGGGTACCCAGCATGAACTTTGGACGGGCGTATGCCTGTGGCGCAGGTCCGACGATCTGCAGATCGCCTGGCAAGAAGTAAGCCGCGTTTCCATGAAAGCCATGACGGACGCGGAAGTGCAGGCCTACCTTGAAACTCGAACGTGGGAAGGCTGTTCGGGCGCCTACGCGATTCAAGAAGCCGATGATCCCTACGTTCGCGTGGTCGAGGGCAGCGTGAGCAATGTCATTGGCTTGCCGATGGAGACGCTGGAGCGCGTGCTCAAATGGCTTGCCCGAGCCTGAGCCACCAGATCGGCACATGCGCCAAATATGCACCTAAACTCCGACGTCTAGGAATATTAGCATTTCAAGTTCTTAAGTGCCGGTTAACGCGTGCCGAACAAGATAACGAATCACTCCGCGCCTCAGATTACCGCCCGTTCACTCGGAGACCTCCTCGTGTTTGAAGCTTTCTGCAGGGAGAAGCTCGGGCCGCTGGCATTGCGGCTGGCTCTTGGGGTTTTCTGTTTCTATAGCGGCTATCTGAAGATCATGGCGGCGGGAGGTACAGCGTGGCTTCCAGGCATGCCTGTGACCTGGCAGGTCGTCCTGTCCTGGGGAGAATTTTGCGCGGGCGTGGCGATTCTGCTCGGCTTTCGTTGCCGGATTGCTGCGGCCGTGGTGCTGGCCATCACGGTTGGCATGCTGCTCTGGATTCACGGCTGGCGGGTGTTTCGCCTGCAAATCCGTGATCTGGAGATGGTGTTTTTGTTCTTGCTGTCCGGGCTGGCGCTGCTCTTTGTCGGGGCAGGCGGATTCTCGCTCGACGCGCGCATGATGGGGAAAATGCCTGGAGGAAATAGCCGCCGCTGATTGTTTGCAATGAACCCCTTGTTAGCGAACGCCGCTCTGTGCCGTTGCTCCGCTCGAGAGCAACGGCTCGATCCGCACATCGTCAAAATATGCGACGCCGATACCCGTCAATGCCGTGGTGACGCTGACCTGCCCCGAGGCGGGGACTTCGCGATAGAGCACAAACTGTTGCCATTTGTTCGGCCCCTTCAAGCGCACGGCCAGCGGTTCGCCGCCGATGCTGTCGTAGAGCAGGGCGCCGTCGGTTGAGGCTTCAATGGCTTTCGGGATGCGCACCCAGCCGCTGATCTTGACGATCGTTCCCGGCTGCACACGCACCACGGGGCTGTTGATCGCCAGGAAGGTTCGCTCCAGCGCCTGGATGCTTGGCCCGGTCGGGTTCTTTGGCTTGACCTGAAGCATGAGACATTGCTTGCCCTGCTGGGGCCCATCGCTTACGCGCCGGGCGGTCAGCTCCACCTGATCGAGGGTAATTTCCTGGGGCGTCCAGCCCTCGGAAACTTGCCGCGGCTCCAGTTCGAAATCGCCGTTGGGCAGAATATTGGATCCGGGCTTGCCCTGGTGAATCAACTCCATGAACTGCCAGTGGCGCGGCAACGTGTAAAAACTGGTGGCATAGGGACTCGCCACGGCGACTTTGTTCAGCTCCTTGATCGCCTCCTCCCACTGGGCGCGCATGATGATCCGCAGGGGGCGGACCGCGCGCTGCGCATTCGCATAGGCTTCCTTGTAATTGCCCGTGTTGTATTCCTCCACGCATTTCCGAGCCAGTTGCTGGGCCTTCTCCAGCAACGGCTTGCCGTCGGGCAACGGATGGCCCAGGCGCTCCAGTTCCGCCTGCACCCGAGAGACCTTGCTGATCTCCTCGTCCGCAAGGTCGTGCGACCACTGCGCGGCCAACTTGCAGTTCTGCCGGGCCTGCTCCTGAAAGCGGACGACGAGGCCGTTGGGCGTATTATCCGCTGTGAAGACAATGGCCGCCGTCAGGCTGAACTCCGGGATGGTGATCTTCGTGCCGCCCACGACCCGTTCCTGGCGCAAGCAGCGCACCTCTGCCGGCGAGACTTCCCAGGCCTGCATGCCGACCGGCACCTGCGGCACGGTCACCGTCAAGTTGGCGGCAGCGGATTGGCCGGGCACGAACTGGGCCCCCGCCCCAACCCAAATGGGCAGCACCAGCACGCCGTAGTTCGTGCGCAAAATGGCGGCGCGCACCTCCGGGTTTGATGTCGGCACCCAGCCGAAGTCATCCATCTCCGGCCGGTCTGCCGTTTCCAGCAGCGGCTCGAGCATCCGCAATTCCTGGTTGAGGAGGGCCAGCGTCAAAAGGCGGTCGCGGCCTTGATGCGTATCCGCCAGAAAGCGATCCGACCAGAAGCCAATGCCCCGGCAGCCGGCCGAGATGGCGGCGTAGGTCAACAACCGAATCTGCTCCGGTTGCGGTCCGACCGGCTCGTCAAAGCCCGCCGCGGCGGGCTTCTTGTAAACCAGGGACGTGTACCAATCCGGCAAATGCGTCTGCACCCACGTCCAGGTAAACGTGTCCTCGTGCGTCAGGAAATGCCGCTGATAGATCCAGCGTCGGTACTGGCCGATCTCCAGACCCGTCATGAGCGGCCAGCGATGCACGCCCAGCAGATCGAGCTTGAGTGAGTAAGGCCCCAGTCCGTCCCAGGCGTCGCCGCCGAGGGGCCGCTGCGGATCGGCCAGGTGCACGACCTGAGCCGTCTGGGCGACCAGCGGGATTTGCTCCTGGATCAGCCCGCCGCCCAGGTCCCAGAAGAGCACGGCATCGCGCTCCAAAAAACGGCTTATCTCCTGGCGCAGGTTGTCGGCGGAGGCCAGGCGGGCGTCATTCTCGGTCGTCGGCAACGAAGGCACAATCCAGAAGCCCAGGTTCACCGCCTCCTCGATCAGGGCCGGCGAGGTCAGGTGGTCGAACCATACGGTGTTGAGGCCGGCGTCGCGGAGCGCCTTCAGCGGCGTGTCACTGTGTCGGATGCCGCGGATAAAGAAGCGCTTGCCGTTGACCAGGAGCTGGCCGCGATCCAGTTCCACGACCGCCGGCCGCGTCAGCGCTTTCGTCTGGCCGGGGCCGAGCAGCTTCACGGGACCCGCCGGCCGGCTCGTGGTCTGGAACGGGCTCGACTCATCGACTGGTCCGATTTCGAGATCGTCGATCCAGATCTCCGCCAGCCCCGGTCCGGCGTACAGGTTAAGGATGAGCTGGTCGAGATAGGCGCCCGTGAAATCGACGTCGCGATGAAGCTGGGCGCGCATGATTTGCTGCTGCTTGAGCGCCAGGCTGGCGGGGCGGCGCAATTGCAAACGCTGCCAGCGGCCGACTTCTTCATAGAGATCGCCGCGCAACTGCACGGTGACCGGCTCATCCAGGTTATTCGGATTGCGCTCGTGCGGCAGGACCAACCGCGCCATGAGCTGCATGCCCGGCCGGTTGGCTTTGAGCCAAAGATTCACGCTCAGTTCATCGCCCACCGGCGCCTTTGCGGTCGGGTAGTAGTAATAGATGTACGCGCCCTGCTCGGCATTGACCTGCAGGTGCTCGCAATACTGGCCGGTGCGCGCGGTGGCGTCGGTGATGTCGTGGACGATTTCACGGCAGGGCGCATCGGCCGCCCCCTTGACCCAGGCAATCTGTCGCGTCTCGAAGCCGTTGCGATGGATTTGCTGGGCCGGCACCAGGCCGATCAACATCCCGGCCGCCGCCACGCTCAGCAGGACGACGCCGGCCTTCCGCGCATGCCTCATACCCGCAGCTCCTTTGCAAGAAGTCCTCGCTCCGGAATAGAAGGGGTCGGGGTTCTAGCAAAACCGGCCGGGGCGCGGAAGAGCAAACCCCTGACGCCCGAGACAAGCCATGCTCAAATGAGTTTGCCACTTTGCCAAGTGAGTTGCCACCCGTGGCAAACCGTGGCAGACTCGGTTCGGTTCATAAATCTTTGCATGCGTGATAGTTATGACCGAGAGAATTTTGAGTTTGCCACGTCGAGCACCGCTTCGGCTATCTTGCCTGTTCAAAAGCAGCTTGCCAGGAATCACCCTGGCCGAGCACCTGGAATTGGCGGCCAAGCCACTTGCCCACGGCGTAGGGCTTGGCGCCTTCGGCAAGTTTGCCCTGGGAGTAGCGGACATGCGCTTCCTTGCCCCAACGTCGCTTGGCTTCTGCAAACGCTTCGCATTCATTCATGGGAACCGACTTTCGGCTGCGCGGGCTGGTCCTGGTCCCTGGTCTTGTCGAACAATTCGTTGATTTCCTTCAAAAGTCGCTTCAGGGTTTCTTGCGCCTTACGCGCCTGCTCGTGGAGCGCGTTCGCGTTGGTGGGTGTTTCGGACATGTCGGGGCAGCCTCCGCCTAAGGCAACCATGGTTGGTGGGCAGCAAATCGAGCGTTGGCTGTCTTGAGCCGACCGCACCGCCGATCATGAGCGATGTGGATAGTGGATGGTAGTGAGAATTAGGCAAAGGGTCAAGGACTGACCATGGTCGAAATGCCCGGCAGCCATCGCGGTCAAATCCGCTTCTCGTTCGGTTCTTGCACCGTGAAGCGGAGCAGGTTTGTTCCGGTGCCAAACACGCGCGCCAGTGCATCTTTGAGTTGTTCCCCGTCCATCGGTTTGCGGACAAGCCCGGCAGCACCGAGGGAGCGCGCCCACTCCAGGTTAGCAATGCCAAGTCCCGTCATGATGATAACGGGAATAGCCAGCAATTCCGGGTGGCTGCGCAGCATCTTCAGGAGTTGCCAGCCGTCCACTTCCGACATCATCATGTCCAGGAGCATTAAATCGGGAACGGGCGTACTGCGCAAGCGTTCGAGGGCTTCTTTGCCGTTGCCGGCAACAACGGCGTCGTAGCCTTCCTGCCGGAGTACGGCGGCAACTCCTTCGCGCTCAATCGCATTATCTTCCACTATGAGCACCGTTCGGGCTCTTGCCACTCTGGCACCTCGCGGATAAAAGCGGAAGCTTGATAGACCCGGTTGATTGTATCAACGGCAGCCACGCTTCGCGAATCTGTCGGCGCACGTCGCGACTTCTTGCCACACCGGCCGCTGTTGATCTCCTATGGGCCTTTCCAGTACCGCCTTACATCGTCCGTGGCACTGCCTGCCACCCCAGTCAGGTAAGTGGCTTCGAGCGGGACGGCTGATCCGCAAAGCTTCACCGCGCCCATAGTTTGCGATCCAGGGTGCGATAATTAATCGCTTCAAGAACATGTCCGGGCCGGATATCTGCTGATCCATCCAAATCCGCTATGGTGCGCGCGACGCGCAGAATGCGATCGTGGGCGCGCGCCGAGAGGCCCAGGTTGTCCATGGCCTCCTTCAGTAAATTACGTCCCTCTTCGTTCAACACGCAATAACGGCGAAGCTGGCGGCTGGTCATGCGGCTGTTGAGGCGGTGGCTGTCGCGGCCGAAGCGCTCGCGCTGGGCTTCGCGGGCGGCCATGACCTGCTGGCGCATGGTCTTGCTCGGCGTGCCGTCCGCGCTGGCGGCCAGCTCCTGGAACGGCACGGCGGGGACTTCGATGTGCAGATCGATGCGATCCAGCAGCGGTCCGCTGATGCGGCCCAGGTAGCGCTCGATCTGCATGGGCGAGCATTTGCAGGCATGGCGGCTGTCGCCCAGGTAGCCGCAGGGGCACGGGTTCATGGCCGCCACCAGTACGAAGCTGGCGGGAAAGGTCGTGGAGTTGAGGGCCCGCGAAATAGTTACACTTCCCTGTTCGAGCGGTTGCCGCAGCACTTCCAGGCTGCGGCGGTTGAACTCCGGCAATTCGTCGAGAAAGAGAACGCCGTGGTGCGCCAGGCTGATTTCCCCCGGTGCCGGCGTGCTGCCGCCGCCGACCATACCGGCGTCGCTGATGGTGTGATGCGGCGCCCGAAAGGGCCGCTTGGCCAGGAGCGGTTCGTCCGGATTCAGGCGGCCGAGCGCGCTGTAAATGCGCGTCGTCTCCAGGCTCTCCATCGGCGTCAAGGGCGGCATGATGGTCGGCAGTCGCTGGGCGAGCATGGTCTTGCCGGTGCCCGGTGTGCCGATCATCAGGACATTGTGGCCGCCCGCGGCCGACACTACCAGGGCGCGCTTGCCATATTCCTGGCCGCGGACGTCGGTGAAATCGACTTCGTAGGTGCTGAGCCGCGTGAACAGCTCTTCGATTTGTGAAGCGACCGGCTCGGCGGGC
>DASZFN010000901.1:0-1711 GCA_035939715.1 Gemmataceae bacterium
AACATTCCCATTGCCTACGTCTACCCCAAGGGCATGCGCGAGACGCGCGACCTGCTGCGCCGCCGCCATTATCTGGTGCATCAGCGGGCGGCGCTGATCGCGCACATTCAGATCAGCAACGCCCAGTACAACCTGCCGCCCTTCGCCAAGATGCTGATCTACGCCAAGAACCGGGCCGAGTTGCAGGTCGCCGAGCACTTCCCCGACGCCCACGTGCGTAAAAGCATCGCGCTGGACGTGGCCGTGATCGATTGCCTGGACGAGCAGATCGCCGACGTCGAGCTGTACCTCAAGCGCACCGTCAAGGTGGAAGACCCGCACAGCTACTTTCTGTTGCAGACGATTCCGGGGGTGGGACCGATCCTGGGGCTGGTGCTGCTCTACGAGATTCACCAGATCGCGCGTTTCGCGGACGTGGGCGACTTTTTGTCGTACGCGCGGCTGGTGCGTTGCCAGCACCGGTCGGCAAATAAGCAGGTGGGGACCGGCGGCAAGAAGATCGGCAACGCCCATCTCAAGTGGGCTTTTTCGGAGGCGGTGTGTCTATTGATCCGCAGTTGCCCGGCGGTGAAGGTGTGGCAGGCGCGGCAGGAGAAGAAGCGCGGCAAGAAGAAGACGCTGGCGGTGTTGGCGGCCAAGCTGGGGCGTGCGGTGTACCTGCTGCTGCACCGCAAGGTCGCCTTCGACGTGCGCCGGTTTCTGGCGCAGTAGGGTCGGCCGTTACGGATTCCTCTTCTCTGGTTCCGATATGGAAGGGAGTGGAACGATGCCTGCCATCGACTTTGCGGAGCTGCGTCGCCAGGTGCGCCTGGGCCAGGTGCTGGAGCTGTTGGGTTTCGAGGTGGTGTCGCGCTGGGGGGCGCAAATGCGTGGGCCGTGTCTCGTGCATGGTTCGACGCGGCCGCGCAGCCGCGTGTTCAGTGCGCACTTGGAACGGCACTGCTGGCACTGTTTCCGTTGCGGGGCGCACGGCAACGCGCTGGACTTGTGGCTGGCGGCGACCAGGCAGCCGCTGTACGCGGGGGCCCTAGACCTGTGCCGCCGGCTGGGACTGGAAGTGCCGTGCTTGGCCGCCGCCAGAGGGCGCCGTTACCGGCCGCCGGCGTCGCGTAGCCCGCCGGGCGCTTGAGCCAACCCCGGCCCGTGCGGCCGAGCCGGCAGCCTAACTGAGGCCAGCCAGGGACGAACGCATCCACGGAGCTGCGAAAGTGCGCAACCACTGGGACCGTGATCCCACGATGCTCCGCTGCGTCAAGGTTCCCGACCTCGCTCGGCTTGATTGGACGGCGGCACGGTGACCGGGGCTTTTAAGATACCGAGAGTCGTAGAGGGGTATTCCTGAAGGCGGCCCTCCCGCCGAGCCAGTGCCTAACTGAGAAGACTGCGAACCGGCGTGACCAGCGCCGCTTTACCGCGCGCCCAGGTCCAGCTCGCCGCTTTGACCGGCCGTCGGGGGGTACGGAGGAGTTTCTGGGGCGCCAGGCCGCAAGGCCTGGCAGCCGTCGTGCCCAGGCAAAAAGGCACGTTGGCAGACCTCCGATATGTGTTTGGTACCGCCGGCAGGGCCGGCCGGTAACCGCAATGACAGAACCTCGCGGTGCCGCCACGAGGGAAGGCCGAACTCGACTCGTTGTAACCGTCATAACCGGATCGAAAAATCAGGGCCGCTCAGGGTGCGCGCTCTTGACGGTTGAGGCCATATATGTGTTCG
>DASZFN010000902.1:0-8879 GCA_035939715.1 Gemmataceae bacterium
TCCGGGTTCCGGTCCCCAGGGTGCGCTCGCGCGACCCTGGGCTGTGTTGTGGAACGCCTTCGGCGTAAAGAGGCGTGGTTTTCTACAGAGCAGGTCGGGATAGATAGGTACGCTCTCGAGCCCGCCAGGGCTCCGGTAGCCAGCTTGCTCCGCGCGGAGCGGCTCACTGACTTAGGGCAACCTATTCGCCTGAGCTCAGAATACCGGCGATCACTTGCTCATCGCGAGTCCCTGCGGGAAGCGCGCTGGACTGCCGGTTCGATGCCGGCCGCGAGCTTGTACCGGCCGCCTTTCCTGGCCCTATATAATGAACCATGGGAGAGGCCGTTGAGTTTTGCAGGGATATCTCATGACCAAGGAACTATCCCTCCCTGGGCCCGCCAATCCGTCCTTCCGCAAGGCAAGCCGGCCGGCTCTTGTGCATACCCCGTCGCTTGCGGCCGGCGACGACCTGGACATCCTTCGCGCCATCGTTGAAGGAACCGCCTGCAGCACGGGCCACGAGTTCTTCGAGGCCCTGGTGAAGCATTTGGCCAGGGCCGTCGGCATGCCCTTTGCCGCTGTCTCCGAGTTTGTCCCCGGGAACAAGCGGGTTCGCACCATCGCCTTCTGGGGGCGCGACCGGATTCAGGACAACTTCGAGTATGATCTGGCCGGCACGCCCTGTGAAGACGTAGTACGCGGCCAGCTTTGCCATCATCCGGGCGGAGTAAGAGACGCGTTCCCAAAAGCGAAGCTCCTGGTTGACCTGGGGGTCGAGAGCTACCTGGGAGCCCCGCTGCTCGATGCCGCGGGCAACGTGCTTGGCCTGCTGGCGGTCTTCGACAAGCGGCCCATGCCCGCGGAACCCCGTCATCTTTATCTCCTGCGGATCTTCGCCGCCCGCGCCAGCGCGGAACTGCAGCGCCTGCGCGCCGAGCAGCGCCTCAGCGCCAGCGAGGGGCGCTACCGCGATCTTTACGAAGAGGCGCCCGTCGGCTATCTAGCCGTTAGCGTCGACGGGCGAATTACCAGCGCCAATCAGCGCGCGACCCAGTTAATCGGCTTCTCCGAGGCAGAACTGAAGGGCCGTCCGGTCATCGATCTCTTTGCCGAGACGGCAGCGGGAAGATCGCGCGACGCCGCCTTGTTCGAGAAGTTGCTGGCCGGTGAGCAAGTCGCGGGGCTCGAAGTGGAGATGGGCCGCAAGGACGGCCGGCCCCTGTGGGTCAGCCTGTGGATGAAACCCATCCGCGGGGAAGACGGCCAGGTGCAGGCCGGCCGCTTGATCTGGGTAGACATCACCGACCGCGTGCTCGCCGAGGCCGAACACGCCCGGCTACAGCGTCAGAATCTCTACCTGCAGGACGAAATCAAGGCGGCCAGCAACTTCGAGGAACTCATCGGCGCTAGCCCCGCGTTGCGGGAGGTGCTCGACAACGTGCGCCGCGTGGCGCCCACGGACGCCTCGGTGCTGATCAGCGGCGAGACCGGCACCGGCAAGGAGCTGATCGCCCGCGCCATCCACGCGGCCAGCAAGCGCAAGGACAAGCCGTTCATCACAATCAACTGCGCCGCGTTCCCGGCCGGCCTGGTGGAGAGCGAGCTCTTCGGCCACGAGAAGGGCGCCTTCACCGGCGCCCTGGCACGCCGGATCGGCCGCTTCGAGCTCGCCAACGGCGGCACGATTTTCCTCGACGAGATCGGAGAGATCTCCCCCGAGACGCAGGTCAAGCTGCTGCGCGTCCTCCAGGAGCGCGAATTCGACCGCGTGGGCGGCAGCGCGCCGATCAAGGTCGATATCCGCGTCCTCGCCGCCACCAACCGCGACCTGCTCGACGCCGTCCAGCAGAAGAAGTTTCGCGAGGACCTCTACTACCGTCTCAACGTCTTCCCCATCGCACTGCCGCCGCTGCGCGAGCGGGCGGAAGACATTCCCTTGCTCGTCCACTACCTGGTCCCCAAGTTCGCGGCCCGGATCGGCAAGCGCATGGACGGCGTTACTGAGCAGACCATGAAGCGGCTGGTCAACTATTCCTGGCCCGGAAACGTCCGCGAGCTGGAAAACGTTCTCGAACGAGCCGTCATCCTCGCGACCGGCCCCGTGCTCGATATCCTTCCCGAGCTTGTGCCCGCGCCGGACGCGGCTCCCACCGCTGCCCAGCAGCAAGCCACTCTGGAGACGGTGGAGCGCGACCACATCCTGGCCATTCTGCATCGAACCGACTGGGTTGTTGAGGGTCCTCGGGGCGCGGCGCGCATCCTGGGACTGCACGCCAACACCCTGCGCCATCGGATGAAGAAGCTCGGCATCAGCCGCGCCACCCACCACATACGGTAGTGCCCACCACCCGCGGTGGGGCGGTTCCCCTATCGTTCGGAAGCTGCACCTCGGTCGAGCCTCTTGTAAGTCCAATGAACCCCACGGCTTCGGTGCGAAGCCGCTGCCTGCGCGAGGCCGCGGCACGCCGATAGCTTTACATCTTTCGTGAAAAAGGAATTGATTAGGCTTTGGTTCACTCAACGAGAGAGAACGCCCAACGATCCCTCTACCTGCTTTGAAAGGAGCCCAACCATGTTGGGACGATTTTTGTTTGGCAGCGCTGGCGTTTTGGCCCTGCTCTTTGTGACCGCGACTCCAGGCCCCCTACAGGCCCAGCACGGCCGCGGCGGCGGTTCTCGCGCCATGCGTTCCCCCGTCATGCGTTCCCCCACCATGCGTTCCCCCAATTTCGGGCGAACCATGGGCGGCTTTGACCGACGCGTCTTTACCCCTGGCTTCGGACGAACCACGGGCGGCTTTGACCGTCGTATCTTCACTCCCTTCAGCACAAACGGCTTTAACACGCGCTTCGGCCGCTTTGACCGCGACTTTGACCGTCGGTTCATGAACGGCCGCTTCGACCGTGACTTCGACCGCGACTTCGATCGTCGGTTCAATTCCGGCTTTGGGTTTACGCCGGGCACCATGGGGTTTAGCCCCGGCTTCTTTGGGACCCGCGGCTTCAGCGGGTTTACCCCCGGCTTCGGCGGGTTTACCCCCGGCTTCTTTGGATCCCTCGGCTTGGGCGGGTTTAGCCCAGGCTTGGGGGTGTTTTGATCTGTAATCCGGACCGGCTGCCCATGCAGCCGGACCGGAATATTGACCATACTTACCGGAACAAGGAGATGACCATGTTTCAACGTTTTTGGAGTCACATCACCGGTCGCAAAGATCGGCTGTTGCGGCATTTCATGCTGGCCTCTTTGATCGGCTGGGCCCTGTTGCAGTTTGATCTGCCAGGAGCACGCGCCCAGAGGGGCATGATGGGAAGGGGCGGCGGCATGATGATGCGGCCGTCGGGGTCCATGATGACGCCGTCCATGAACGGCATGGGCTTTTCGAGTGCCGGTAGGGGCTTCTCAGGCACGGGCATGGGCTTTTCGGGCACTGGTATGGGCTTCTCGGGCCCTGGCATGGGCTTTTCCGGCGCCGGCATGGGCTCGGGCGCCGGCATGGGCTCGGGTGGCGGTATGGGCTACGGGGGCGGCGGATCGGGGGGCTATTCCGGAGGCGGTTCTCAAGGCGGCTACGGCAGCGGCGGCTCGACCCAAAGCCCGCTGCCCCGCAATCTGGATGGGTACATTGACAGTAGCTCGACAAGCACCTCCTACAGTACCTCTCGGACCAAGGACAATAATGCCGACGGTGATTCCGCCAGCAGCGGGCACGCACTGAGAGGAAGACTGCTTGGCGAGTTCGTCCTGGACGGTTCTGCCGACGGTGGTTCCACAAGCAGCGGGCACGCGCAGCGAGGGAAACTGCTTGGCGAATTCGTCCTAGATGGTTCTGAGGATGGTAACTCCACCAGCAGCCGTCGTGGCGGCGCGGATCAGGCGCAGCAGCAACGTGCAGCCGACCCGAACGCGCGCGAAGCGGCCGAGCGTCGCGCAGCCAACGATCAGGATGCGCGCGCCCAGGCTGCCCTGGCCGAGGAGAGCAGGCAGCGCGCGGAACGGGAACAACTGGAGCACAGTCTGCTCCATCCATCCGCTGCCGAAATCCGGTCCGGGAAAGCGCTGAACGACATTCTGGCGGACTTACAGAAGCGCTCCGACACAGGTGGTTCGGCGGCCCTTGGTAGCTCGCCGCTGCCCCTGGACGAAGCGGAGCTGGCGCATGTCAACGTGAGCGCGCGTGCCGGCAGCATTGGGCTGCTCAAGAACGGCGGACATGTGAACTGGCCCACGGCCTTGAGCGGCTCGGATTTCGCGGCGGAAAGGGAACGCATCACGCGCCGGACCTCCGAGGTGATGCAGACAATAAAGAGCAAAGGCCTTGCTGACGGCGCCGCTCTGGATGAGTTGCAAGGCGACGTGTATCGCCTTTACAGGCAGCTCCGCAACCGGGGGACAGATTTTCCGCCCTCACAATACAGCGAAAGCCTGACCTTCCTGCGCGACCTCCAGTCGGCCATCAAGGGACTGTGGCAGCTCGATGTGGCGAATCACTTCAACGGCAAATATGCCTTGAAAGCGAACACCGCCGCCGAGCTGGTCAAGCACATGACGGAGCAAGGCTTGCACTTCACGCCGGCGGTCTCCGGGGATGAGCCGGCCTATGCCATGCTGCATGCTGTTTTGTCAGACTACGATCGCGGGGTGGAAGGGGGCCGAAGGTGATGGATGTACTGAATGATGAGGCTGCGGCGACGGGGCGGTCGGACGGAGGCACGCTCGGGAAACCGTGCCCTCCGGCCGACCGTGCCACAACGCGCCCGAAGAGCATGCGTCTCGGTCATTCGTCATCGGTCATTCGATCACCTCGTTTGCTTAGGCGGCCTGGAAGGTTGCCCTGCGTTTGCTGACGTGTCCCGTAGAACGGAATTCATTCCGTTCAGCACCGGGGAGCCGCCTGGTGCTGAACGGAATGAATTGCGTTCTACGAGAACACGCCGCTTACCGATCAAGATAACTGCATACGTCAAAAACACCTCCCTTAGAATTATCTCCACATAGGCCGGGCAGCTTCAAAGCCGGCGAATGGCTTAGGATTCTGCTCCCGCCGGACCTTCACTCCCTACAATCTCTGAGAGGTTGCTGTAGGGTGCCGCTCGCAGGCTTGGCCGTCCAATGCCGGCAAATCCGACAGGGAGAGAAATCATGCATTCCACTCAGCATTGTCCAACTATCCGGCCCGCCAGGTGCGGTGCGGTGCTCCTGCTATCGCTCTTCCTCAGCCCGGCCGCGCAGGCCGACGATTGGCCGCAATGGCTGGGACCGCAACGCGATGACATCTGGCGCGAGACCGGCATTATCGAAAAGTTCCCGGCGGCTGGACCAACGGTGCGCTGGCGTGCGCCGCTTGGCGGCGGCTACACCGGCCCCGCGGTGGCTGACGGCCGTGTCTATGTCATGGATCGCCAGCTTCCCGCCGACGCCAAGCCGGCGCCAGCCGCGCAAACGGGTTTCATGAAACGGACACAAAAGCCCGGCAGCGAACGCGTCCTCTGCCTGAACGAGGCGGACGGCAAGCTCCTCTGGAAACATGAGTACGATTGTCCCTACACCGTGCAGTATGATTCCGGACCACGCACCACGCCGCTCGTGCACGACCACAAGGTCTACACGGTTGGCGCCGAAGGCAATCTGTTCTGCCTGGATACCGATCAGGGTAAGGTGATCTGGTCCCACGATTTCAAGAAAGACTACGAGGCCAAGACGCAAATCTGGGGTTTCGCCGGCCATCCGTTGCTCGACGGCCAGAAGCTCATCTGCATGGTCGGCGGCAAGGACAGCACGGTAGTGGCGTTCGATAAGGATACGGGCAAGGAGATCTGGAAGGCCCTGTCGGCTCAGAACCTGGGCTATTGTCCGCCGATGATTTACGAGGCGGGCGGCAAACGGCAGTTGATCATCTGGCACGGCGAGGCCATCTGCGGACTCGATCCGGAAACCGGCAACGTCTACTGGACGCAGCCCTACAAGGCGTACATGGGCATGGCCATCGCCTCGCCGCGCAAGTGGAGTGACGATCTCTTTGTAACTTCGACGTTCGGCAACTCCATGATGCTCAATCTAGCCAGCGAAAAACCCGGCGCCACCGTCGCCTGGAAGGGCGACGGCAAGATCAGCTTTGACAGTGTCTTCGCCACGCCGTTCTTCGAGAACGGCTATGTATACGGCACGTCGAGCAACGGTGAACTGTGCTGCATCGAGGCGGCCACCGGCAAACGCCAGTGGGCGACCTTCGAACCGAACAGCACCAAGAAGGTGGTTCGCAGCGCGGATATCTTCATCACAAAGAACGGCGACCGGTTCTTCCTGTTCACGGAGAAGGGGGATTTGATTATCGCGCGGCTGACTCCCAAGAGCTATGAAGAAATCAGCCGCGCTCATCTCCTCGAGCCGACCACAGAGGCGTTTGGCCGGAAAGTGGTCTGGTCGCACCCGGCCTATGCCAATCGTTCGGCGTTCATGCGGAACGACAAGGAGATTATTTGTGTGTCGCTGGCTGATTCGGCGGGCGCGAAGTAATCAGGAGACCGTATCAGGTCGCGGACTTTTCTCACGAGGGCTTGCCATGCTTACCTTTTTGCGCGATCTCCTGGCTCACGCTGAGTGGGCGAACGCGGTTTTCTTCCACGCCTGGAATAAGTCGCCTGCCCGCGACAATGAGGAAATGCGCAATCGTGTCGGCCACATCATCGGCGTGCAACAGGGCTTTCTCTCCGTCTTACGCGGCGAGCAACCCGGCGGTCCGCCAGGCGGGCCCCCGCCGACTTTTGATGCGCTAAAGACACGCGCTCAGAATGTCCACACCGGGCTGCGCGATTTCGCCGCGGCACTGGAAGCGGATTCTCTGGCACGCATCGTGCGGATTCCTTGGTTCCCTGAGCCGCCCTGCAATATTTCGGTTGCCGAGGCACTCGTGCAGGTGGCGATGCACACGCAGCACCACCGCGGCCAGTGCATGACCCGGCTCAAGGATTTCGGCGGCGAGCCGAAGAACGTGGACTGGATCATCTGGCTGTGGAAGCAGAAACCGGCGCCGCGCTGGGACTAGGGTCCTCGCGCGGCCCTGGAATCATCGGCCCGCACACGCCCTGGCGGCCTCATCCGCCGCCATTTTCACCAGGCCATTCTCATCCTGCTGGGCAGCGCGCAGGGCGTCCAGGCTGTCCTTGGTGCCAATAGTCTTGAGAATGTGACAGGCCTCGAGACGCACTCCCCAGTCTTGATGCTTCAGCGATTTGGCGACGTCTTTTTCCGCAGCCGCGCCAATGGCCTGAAGGCCCTTGCTCGCGTGGATGCGGTCGCCGTGATCCGCCAGATGCTCCGCGAGCTTGGCCGAGGCCCGCGCATCCTTCATGGCGGCCAGGGCTTCCAGCACCGCCCAGCGCGTGGCGAAGTTGGTGTCGTCGGCGGCCTTGATCAGCGCCGGGACATTGTCCTTTGTGCCCCAGGTTGCCAGCGCCTGGGCGGCGAACTGGCGGTGGAACGCATCCGTATCCGCGAGCAGCTTTTCCAGGGCCTTGGCTACTTCGTCACGCCGGTTTCCAGGAAGGGAAGTGCCGAGCTTGGCGCAGGCGAGTTGAATGCGAGACCGTTCTCCCGATGCCAGGTCTGCAAGGATTCCGGTAATTTCCGCATCGTCCAGGGCCTTGCGTTCGATCCTGGGCGGAGGCGCCGCTTGAGCGCCGGGGGGAAGGCCGTTGCCCGGAATGCCCGGCATCTGCGGCGCGTTGGCCCCGGCCGGCATATCCACGACCAACTTGTTGGAAATGGTTTCTCGGCCGCGCCGGCCGAGTCCACCGGGAAATTGCCCCATCTGAATGGACATCGTAAACGGACCGCGTGCGCCGAAGCCGGGCATGATAGTCGAGGCCTTCAGCGTGTCCTCCTTGCCCAGTTCGGTCCAGTTCAGCCGGACTTCGTAGCCATCGCCATGTTCCGGCTCAATGACCCAGAAATAGTGCTGGCCCGGCGCAGGCCCGCCCTTTTGAAATTTGTATTCCACGCTAAAGCGCAGTCCGGGCCGAGGAAAGTCCTGCGTCACCTTGCCGTTAAACAAGAGGATGGCCTTGTCGGTCACTGGCAAGCCCTGCGGCGGCGCGGCCTGCGGATTAGCGGCCGCCTGCACGGGGGGATTTTGTGGTTGCGCATTGACCGGTTGCGGCGCCGCGGCCTGGGGCGGACCGGCTGGCGGCTGCCGGCTCATGAACAACCACGCCCCCACCACGATTAACACGGCCGCCAACACGACGCCGCCCGCGATCAAAGTCACGGCGAGCACGGGGAAGTCAGAAGACGAGGATTTTCGCAGCGGCCGCCGCGGGCGCCGGCTTGGCCGATCGTCGTCGAAATCATCTTCATCCTCGTCGCGCAGCCGTGCCGGAGCCGATCGCAAACGGCCGCGCTCCTCGGGTTGAATCTGCTCCTCGGCTACCGGCACATCCTCGACCGTGAAGGCTTCGTTGCACTTCTTGCACCGCACCTTCTTGCCGATGGTGGCATCAGCTAGATTGTAGACCGTATCACAATGGGGACAGGCGGTTTTGACGGCCATGATTAGCTCCTGATCGGGAGGTTAGCGAGTAGCAGAGCGGCATCCATTGTAAGCGCCGGCATTGCGTTGGAAATAGAAAAACCCCGCGGTGCGTGCATTCTGATCGTGATGAAAAAGCGCGATGGCAAACGGCCGTTCTTTCTCATGTGGGTGGGTAACACGGAGTTGCTGACAAGGATGTGATCATTCACCGAGAAGCCTTTACCCGGCGATGCTTGCCCTTTGCCGGCGTTCTCGACTTCTTCTTCGGAGCCGCATCTTCCTCGGCCTTCTTCTCGGCAATGTCGTCCAGGTAGGCTTCCAGCACATCGCCGGCGTCGAAGGCGAGCTTATGCTGGTCGCAAAGCCGCTC
>DASZFN010000903.1:0-7151 GCA_035939715.1 Gemmataceae bacterium
GCGGTGTACAGGCCGCCCTGGGTAATGCTGCCCGCGGTCGCGGACCAGGTGAAGCTGGGCTGGCTCGCCAGGGCGTTGCCGAACTGGTCCAGGGCCTGAGCCGTGAAAGTCTGGCTGTTGCCGGCCACGACGCTGGCGACGGCGGGGCTGGCCGTGATGGTGGTAAGCGCCTGGATGACCGTGACGTTGGCCGTGCTGGTGACACTGAGGCCGCCGGCATCGGTAATCGTCACCTGAAAGGTGTAGCTGCCCGCCCGCGTAAAGGTGGCGCTGGTGTTCTTGGCGGCGTTGCTGCCGTTGGCCGAGAAGTTGACCGGCGCCGGCGGCGTGCCGGTGGCCGCCCAGGTGTAGGTCAGGTTGGCCTCGCCGGCATTGTCCGCGCCGAGCACGCTCAGCGCCGTGGTCGTCCCGGCGACCGGGTTGGGCGACGCGCTGGCGGGGGTAACGATGGTCGGGGCCTGGTTGCCGCCCAGCGGGACGCCGTTGAGGACATAGTTCACGGGCACGGCGCCGACGTTGCCTGGGGCGCCAATGAAGCCGAAGCTGACGCTCTGGCCGGCGGCGATGGTGGCGTCGTAGCCCGCGTCCCGGATCTCGATGTGGCCGTTGCCCTCGCGGACAAGCTGCGCGTTCCAGATCTGCGTGATGCTCGGGGGAAAGTCAAACTGCAAGTCCCAGCCATTGACGGCCTGGGCGCCGTTGTTGGTGAGCGTGATGCCGCCCGTGAAGGCGCTGCCCCAGTCGCTATTTTTGACGAAGGCGGCCACGACTGCGGGCACCTCGCGTGTTTCGAGCTGCTCGAGGAACGGACGGAATTTTTTTGCGGCAGGGCGACGTGTTTGCTGGCGAGGCGGTCGTTGAAAGAACCTCATGAGACACCCCCTCCATGGGAGAAAACAGTGGAACCGCTGCCGCGCGACAATCCTTTATGCGGGGCAGCAAAGAATGGCGCCCGGCTCGATCAGCCGAGCAGCCAGTGCGAGCGCACCATCGGCGGCGGGGAAGTGTTAAGAGCCTATTCGGATAAGCGTCCCGTACCCTGTCCGGACCCTACCCGGATCTGCGCTAAGCCGAATGCTTGGGAGTCACGAGGTGATACGCTTGTCGGCCTTACTACCTACCGTGGCGCGGAGGACGAATCTAATCAACACGCGCGTCCCAGGCAAGCCCGATTTTGGACAGCGCGGGCCGACCTATGTTAGCCCTTATGGCGAAGCTCGTTGCGTCGAAAGCAAGTACCGGGCCACCGGTCGAAGGGCAATGGATTGCACTGCGCTGCGTCACACAGCGTGCACACCTTGTGAAAAATTCCCGCAGACTGGCGTGCCGGGTATGTTACTTACAGGCATTATAGTTTAGAAGTGACGCAATCCTCTTGAAGCGGCGAGCTCATCGGCATGGCACCGCGCGACACACTGCTGCGATTCATCGAGCAAATGACCGAGCGTGTCCGAACGCGTACGGACGCCGACGCGGACTTGCTTGAGCGATTCGTGGCCACGCGCGACAACAGCACATTTGCCATTCTGGTGAATCGCCATGGCCAGATGGTTCTGCAGGTTTGCCAGCGCGTCCTTGGCCGCACGGCGGACGCGGAAGACGCGGCCCAGGCCGTCTTCATCGTGCTGGCTCGGAAGGCCCACACGCTTTGGGATAGGCAGGGGCTGGCCGCATGGCTTTATTGCGTGGCACGGCGCATTGCACTGAAAGCATGCGCGGCAAAGGCGCGGAGTCCTCAGGAATCTCACGCTTTGCACCTCTTGCAGTCGAACTGCCGCGAGCCACTGGACGAGCTTTCCGCGCGCGAGGTTCTCTCGATCGTCGATGAAGAAATCCAGCGCTTGCCCACCGTCTATCGGTTGCCGATGATTCTTTGCGGGCTTCAGGGACTCAGCCTCGATGAAGCGGCCCGCCAGTTGCGCTGGACCAAGGGTTCGGTCAAGGGGCGGCTGGAAAGAGGCCGGGGGCGCTTGCACAAACAACTGGTTCGTCGCGGACTGACGCTGGCTGCGGCTCTGGCAATCGTTGATCTGTCCCGCGGACCTGCATTGGCGAATACCGCCGCCAACCTCTTTGATCCAATCGTCTCTAACGCCGGGGCGCTGGCCGAAGGGACAACGTTCACGGCGGAGGGGATTCGCACCGGGGCGGAGGCGCTCGCTCGAGCGACGTTGCAAGCGGCTTTTCCCCGGCATGCGATCGCGGTACTTGTCCTGCTTGGCGTGGGAACTCTATCGGCCGGAATACTGTTTAGCAGCAAAAGTGATCCATCCGATGGCTTGGCGCCAACGCGCCCTGGGCCGGCCGCCGAGGCCGGCGAACGTGAAGCGTTCGCTCTCAAACTAGAGGGAGGGCCCCCGGTTGATGAAGACGTTCCGATTCGAGTCAGCGGGCGCGTGTTGCAACCGGACGGCAAGCCCTGCCCCAACGCCCGCCTGTACGTGGGCCATGCGCTACGTGGCTTGGAAAGGAGCGAGCCGCCGCCCAAGTCGGCCTTGCCGCTTCGAGCAACCACAGGAGCGGATGGACGCTTTCAGTTTGCTTTCACCCGGTCCCAGTTGATCCTGGCGCCATTGGATGATGCCCATCCAGCGCTCCTGGCAGTGGCCAAGGGATATGGGTTTGGGTGCACTATCATTCCCGACGGGCAAATGACAACCATAGCCGACATTCAGCTTGTCGAAGACAGGCCTATTAACGGCCGAATCCTCGACGGCGAACGAAAGCCTCTCGCCGATCTCCAAGTGACGGCTTTCAACGTCCTGAGGTGGAAGGGAACGATTCCCGGACAACCCGAGATGATCAGGACCGACGCCGACGGACGCTTTCAATTGCAGGGTCTCGGTCGCAATCGATTGGTGATGGTGGCAGTCGAAGGAACGAAAATCGACCGGACTATCTTCACGGCCAAGGCTGGAACCCTTCAGAGAGGCGATAAGATTCGAAACGTGTTTGGTGAGTCATTCGAGTACACAGCCCGCCCCGGCTTTACGGTCAAGGGGGTCGTCCGTGATCGCAAGACGAAATTACCGATTCCCGGCGTCGCTCTGTCCTGGCAGTCCGGCGGACTATCTACCTTCACGGACACAAACGGCCATTACGAGATCACCGGCTACCGGAAGTCGGCCGGCCACAGGCAATGTATCTTCGTGCTCCCGCAGACCGGCCCCTATTTCAATACCGGGGAGCATCTGCCGCCCAACGTCACCGCCGATACTGTTCCTGTCGATTTCGAACTCGACAGTGGCATTGTGCTCACAGGCAAGGTTACGAATGCGGCCAAGCGAAAACCTCCGAGTGCCGCCATGGTGTCCTACTATCCGCTGCCCTCCAACGCTTCCGCACTAAAAAGGGGGGGATCCTCAGCCCTCGTGAAGCCAGACGGTACTTACGCGCTGGCCGTGATGCCCGGGCCAGGGCTTGTGTGCGTGACCGCGGCCCCCCGAGATGCCTATGCCCCGGCGATGGTGGATCGCCAGGCAATCGACAAGGCTAACGGTGCGCCCGTCCCGATTGAGAACCACGACCTCTATATCAGGGCCTCGAACACCAGGGTTTCGTCCAGCGAATACCATCTCATCGTGCCGATCAACCCCGACGAAAAGACACAATCCCTGACGCTGGATCTGCGGTTGCAGCCGGCCGGCCGCGTCCAGGGACAGCCGGAGAGATAGAGATTCGCGCGAACGAGACCAGGAATCTTGGAAAGCTGATCATGGCGGCTGCGCCCAAGCTGCCCGCAAGCTCGTGCCAATCGCCGACGTGAGTCACCTGGGTGGCGCACGTATGCATCAAGAAGATCATGGCTGTCGAGGCACAATGCTCGGCCAGGATGCTCGTTACCGAAGTCATCAAGCCCTGCAAGGCTTCGTCCAGAAGTTCGCGCACTTGCGGGCGAACATCCTGTTCCTTGGCTGGGGCAGCGCTATTCGGTGAAGAGACCATCGGCACGTTCGCCCGCAAAATCGGAACCGGAAGCCCCGACTCTGGCGCTCCCTACACTCCTTCCTCCCCGGAGGGATGGGAGCGAAGAGATCGGGGCCTTTTCAACAGGCTGCTGCGGGAATCCCGCGGTCCGGAAGTTGATCGACCCTGAACGAAATGACATCCGGACCGAAATTCAGACCATCCCTCATCCGCCGTGATAAGATGGACATCAGGAGGTAGCCATGCCACAACTGACTATCGTTGCCCACGGCGATTCGGGCGCTGTTGTCCTTTCTGCCGCGCTCCTGGAATCGATTGGCCTCCGCGTTGGGGATGTAGTCGATGTCAGCCTGAGCGACCGGCAGCTTATCTTTCGGCCGGTCGATAACACCGCCCGTCGTCGCTTAATGGAGGAAATCACGAACGACGTGCTCGAGGAGCGGCGCGATGCTTATCGGCGACTGGCATAGGGCGGGGCGTCCATGCTTTTCCCTCGCAAGGACGAGGTCCTGGAAATTCACCGCCGGCTGATCGAGCAGTCCGGAGGCTCGCCGGGAATCCGTGACGACGGGCTGTTGGACTCGGCGCTGGTGGCTGCTGCCAATCGGCAGCACTACGAAGGGGCTGACCTTGCGACCTGTGCGGCCACCTACGCCTTCCATTTGACGCGGAACCATCCTTTCGTGGACGGCAACAAGCGTATCGGGGCGGCGGTGGCTGAAATCTTTGTTCGTCTCAACGGTGCCCGGTTGACGGCCGACATTACGCTCAACACGAGGAACCAAACATGCCCACTGCCAATCCTCTCGACATTCTTCTGTCCCATGACCGGTGGGCCACACAGAAGCTGCTCGAGACCTGCGCCGGTCTCTCCGAGGAGCAGTTCCACCAGCGCTTTGACATTGGGCCGGGTTCCCTGCATGACACGACGACCCATATTCTCGGGGCCATGCGCCGCTGGGGAGACATGCTGGCCGGGCGCGAGCAACGTCCGCGTCTGGAAGGCGGCCGGCGTACGCCCGCGGAGCTACTGACCCTGCTCGAGGACGTCGCCTCGGATTTCGCCGCCACCGCGCGGGCACATCCCCCCGCAGAGGTTGTTTCCGGCTCACGGGACGGAAAAACGTACACTTTCCCCCGCGGTACGGTCCTCACGCACGTCGCCACGCACGCCATGCACCATCGCGCCCAGTGTCTGAACATGCTCCGCCAACTCGGCGTCACGCCGCTGCCGCCCAGCGATGTGATCCAATGGGCCCGCGCCGCGGATGGACAACCGTGATCCGTGGGGCTAGGAGGAGGTGATTGACTATGTCCACGCAAGCAGAAAAGGCAAGGGTCTTTCGTGCGCTCCATGAGCGCGACCGGGCCTTCATCATTCCCAATCCGTGGGATGCCGGTACGGCGCGGCTCCTGACGCACCTCGGCTTTGAGGCGCTGGCCAGCACCAGCATGGGCTATGCTTTTTCCGCCGGGCAGCGCGACAATACCATTGACCGTCCGCGGATGCTGGAACACCTCTCGACGCTCGCCTCGGCCACGGACCTGCCGGTGAGCGCCGATCTCGAAAACGGCTATGGCGACGGCCCAGAGACGGTCGCGGAAACCATCCGGCTGGCGGCGGCGGCGGGCGTTGTCGGCGGCTCCATCGAAGACGCCACCGGCAGGCCGGAGCAACCGATCTATGACCGCGCCCACGCCGTCGAGCGAATCCGCGCGGCGGCCGCGGCGGCGCGGTCCTTGCCCTTTCCTTTCACCCTCACCGCTCGAGCGGAGAACTACTTGCACGGCCGGCCCGACCTGGCCGACACGATCGCCCGGCTGCAGGCCTATCAGGAGGCGGGCGCCGATGTTCTTTACGCACCCGGCCTGGCCAGCAAGGACGACATTGCCGCCGTCGTCCGCTCCGTGGCTCGCCCCGTGAACGTCCTGATGGGGCTGCGCGGCGTTCAGCTGACTCTCCCGGCTCTTTCGGCGCTCGGCGTCCGCCGCGTGAGCGTCGGCAGCGCACTCTGTCGCACCGCTCTGGGCGCCTTTCTTCGTGCCGCTCGTGAAATGCGCGAGCACGGCACATTTACTTTCGCCGCCGCCGCTGTGAGTCCCTCGGAGATCAGTGCTATCTTCCAGGCATGACCTGCCAGACGTTGTCACTTAACTGCCTTGGCCGCCATCTCCGCATAGTCGGGATTCAATTCAATTCCGATGAATCGTCGTCCGGTCTCTTTGGCGAGGCGGCACGTCGTGCCGCTGCCCGCAAACGGATCGAGCACTAAGTCACCGGCGTCACTACACGCGAGTATGATCAGCTTGACCAATCGGTCGGGGAAAGTTGCATAGTGTCGGGCCGACGAATCGCCGGCTGGCAGCGACCAGACATCCGTGGGAAGGCATCCGTTCGGGTGGAGCGCGAATGACCTGCCATGGCGCATCCGCGAGTCTCTCTGGTTCTTACGCTCAGCGCTCTTCGGCCCTCCGTAGACTTGACCGTTGCCCCAGCGCTTCACCGTCGCCTCGGCATAAGGGACCCGAATCGCGTCGGCATGGAACTTGTACTTTCCGCGCTCCTTGGTGAGGAAAAGAATATGCTCATGCCCGGAGCGCCAACGGTTTCGGGGGCTCTCCGGCGGCGGATCCAGCTTGTTCCAAATCAAATCGTTGCGCACCGTCCAGCCGATTGCGTCCGCGGCCAGGGCGATCCGGTGCGGCACAAGCAACAACTTCTGGTGAGCGTAAGTATCGCCGATCACCAAGAAGCACGTGCCCGTCTTCGCGGTGACGCGGAACAACTCCGTCAAGACAGGTCGAATGTTTGCGACATAATCGTCAACCGTCGCTTCCATCCCCAGTTGCCCCTGGACGCCATAGTCCCTGTGCCGGTAATACGGCGGCGATGTGACCGTCAAGTCGATTGCGGACAGCGTGCAAGCGCCTTCCTGGCATCGCCACAGATCACACGATTGTTTTCTAGCATCGTTTCTTCCTTGAGTGCCCGTTGACATCCTTTTCCAAGAACGCCGCAATCTTCGCGCGAAGTGACCCCAGACTCGCGGGATTTTTCTACATTCCCAAATCACCATTACGCGCCAGCCCGCCCGATTCAGTTGCCTACGCGAGCGCAGGTCTCTTGCCGCGTTGCGCCGCATCTTTCGCCGCCGCCGAAACGCCAGATTCAGGTTGCCGGGCAGCGAGGCGTCGTGCAGGTGGCAGCGATAGCCGAGGGCGTC